>JBGPAV010000053.1:0-7221 GCA_041480925.1 Bathyarchaeia archaeon
CACGCCCAGACCTCTAATCAAAGCCATCGTAGAAGTAATACGTCCAGAATCAGGTCAAACCATCAACGATCCAGCCTGTGGGACAGGCGGCTTCATCATTGCAGCTCATGACTACATATCAGACCCCAAGAACTACCAACTAGATGTCGAGCAGAAGAAATTCCTGATATTCAACACTTTTGGCGGAAAAGACATTGTCGATAGTGTAGCTCGACTGTGTGTCATGAACCTGTATCTTCACGGCATCGGCGGAGACAAGAGCCCAATAGAAGTCGGCGATTCCCTCATATCTGATCCGGGCACACGCTACGATATCGTTATGACTAATCCGCCCTTCGGAAAGAAAAGCAGCATAACCTTGACTAACGGGGAAGGTAAAACAGACAGAGAAGCTTTGATCTACGAGCGACAAGACTTCTGGGCAACAACAAGCAACAAACAACTAAACTTCCTCCAACACGTCAAAACACTACTAAAAATCAACGGAAAAGCCGCCATAGTCGTCCCGGACAATGTCCTCTTTGAAGGTGGAGCGGGCGAAACTGTTAGAAGAAAATTACTTCATGAATGTGATGTCCACACGCTGCTTAGGCTTCCAACAGGAGTATTCTATGCCCAAGGCGTTAAAGCCAATGTCCTATTCTTTGATCGCAGACCAGCCAGCGAGAAACCATGGACGGAAAAACTCTGGATATATGATCTACGCACAAACAGACACTTCACCCTCAAAACAAACCCACTACGCTACGAAGCCCTTCAAGACTTCATAAAATGCTACAACCCGCAAAACCGCCATGACCGCAAAGAAACAGAATGCTTCAAACCATATACATACGAAAAACTAATGCAAAGAGACAAGGCGAATCTGGACATAACTTTGCTCAAAGACGAAAGCCTAGAAGACACCAAAAACCTACCACCACCAGACATTATAGCAAGAGAAATAACTGAAAACCTCCAAGACGCTCTAGAACAATTCGCCGCCATACAGGAGAGCCTCCAACAGAACAACACACAAAGTAATTCTGACAAGAATCAAACAAAACCAAAAACCGAAAACTAAAAGCAAATAGCCTTTATTCACAAACTCCAATTCAGCAGTTGAAGGAAAATCCGTGTCTCTTATTACCGAGTTTGATCCTTGGCGTTCTTCGCTGTGCACATGTCCGCCTAAGCTCACTTTTAACCCTTATACGGGCTGCGACCACATGTGCATATACTGCTATGCCTCAGCCTACATACCCCGATTCTTCAGTTGTCGGCCAAAGAAAAACCTGACACAAAGACTGACGAAAGAAGCGGCTAAGCTGAAAGGCGAAACCCTATCCATATCCAATTCCTCTGATCCTTACCCTAATCTCGAAGCAAAGACACAGTTAACACGGCAATGTCTCCAAGTTTTAACCCAACAAGACTGCAAATTGCAGATAATCACGAAATCTGACCTTGTCACCAGAGACATGGTTCTTCTATCAAAGGTTCCTTCAATGGTCTCCATAACCGTAACAACAGATAACGACGAGACAGCAAAGCTCATCGAACCACACGCGTCGCCACCATCCAAACGCCTCAAAGCAGCAAGAACGCTCCTAGACTCCGGCATACCAGTAACCATTCGCATAGACCCAATAATCCCATACCTAAACGATAATCCACAATCTCTCATGGAAGCCATAGCCACAATCGGCGTCAAACACGTGACAAGCTCAACCCTCAAACTCACACCACAAAACTGGAAACAAATTAAACTCGCCCATCCAGAACTGGCAGAGAAACTAGAACCACTATACTTCGAGAACGGCGAAAAAACCGGACACTACACATATCTAAACCGACAGACACGCTTCAAACTACTAAGCCACATAGCCAACCTTGCCACTAAACATGGCCTCAAATTTGGAGCGTGCAGAGAAAACCTAACCAGTTTAAACACGGCTACATGCGATGGCTCATGGCTTCTCCGAAAAACCAGTTCCAAACGTGTCTAAACTGACTATTTCTCCAATCTTCTTTCTAGGCCTCGCTGTCCTCAATAACTTGCGTTCCAAATCCAGCTTCTCGCGCGGAAACCCAAGAGACAGAATAGCCACAACACAATACTTGTCAGGAAGGTTCAGAAGTTTCTTCACCTCTGCCTCAGCGAAACTTCCAATCCAGCACGTGCCAAGTCCTTCGCCCGTAGCCGCCAAAACCATGTTCTCCAAAGCAATCGTCGTATCCACCACACACCACTTCGGCGAAGCCTCCTTGTCCCCGCAACCCACAATAGCTATTGGAGCCTCAGCAAGAAATCCCGCCCACTTTCCCCCTCCAGCCAGCTTATTCCTCTTCTCCGCATCCTTCACAACCACGAAGTGCCAAGGCTGAACATTCGCAGCCGAAGGCGCCAAACGCCCAGCCTCCAAAACCCTCGCCAACTTCTCCTCAGGCACAGGATCAGGAAGATACGCTCTAACTGAATGTCTCTTCTCAATAGCCTCAAACACATCCATTAAATGCCACTCTCCAAGATGTACTCTATACTTTACGGTATTCACTGTCTAATTTATGAACCTAGTGTATTATGTCGATTGGAGCAAAGTGAAAAGAAGAAGAACCGCTGATTTTGACAGTTTCTTCTTCTAGTTTCCTGCAGGAGATCGCCCAATTTTATTCGCGTTTTCTGAAGACCCTAAACACCCCAGCATCGATGACGCACCCAAACCTACTTTGATGCCCTCTTAGGCAAAATAAAAAATTAGCATAATGTTTTCTCGTTTCATATTATTGAAATGCTCATATAGTTTGTCAATTTTATGAAACCGGCATATGAGGGTATGCTTTCAGCGAGTAAGAGCTTTTTTTAATGTAATATGCCCATTTATGGGTAACTGCGTTAAATTTTTGCAGGAAATAACGATCTGCGCAATTCTTAAATATTTTTACTGCAATATGCCATAAAATGGGTAACTACAGTAAAAAAGTGAAAACACATGGCGAAGAAAACTGAAGCGCTCTACAACGCCCTTCTTCCAATGAAAATAGTGAGTTTTAATGATATCGTGCGGCAAGCCTCGAAGATCATTGAAGGTTCTGCGAACCGCAAATACGTCTATCGCAAATACGTCAAGAGACTGATCGAAACGGGCAAACTCCAAGCAATCCGAAAAGGACTGTATGCCGTACTGTCTCCCCTCGAAGAAAAAGAAAACTATGAACCAGACAAGTTGCTAATAGCCTCCAAAATCAGAAAAGAATACTACCTTGGCTTCCACACTGCCCTCGAATACTACGGCTGCGCCTACTCCGCCTTCAACGAAGCCTACATATGCATCCAACCAAAAGACAGATTCAACCCCTTCAACTACAAACGCTTCACCTTCAAGCCCGTATTCGTCAAAGACATCATATCACAAGTGCTTGAGAAAACCTACCAAACCAGCCTTCTCAAAGTAAGCAGCAAGGAAAGAACTTTCATCGAATGCGTTGACAGACCGCAATACGCTGGAGGCTGGGAAGAATGCGTAAAAAGCCTGGAAAACCTCAGCGGGATTGACACAGAAAAACTAATCAGCCTAACGCTTAGGCAAACAAAAAAGGCTCTTCCTGTACGTGTAGGCTACTTCCTAGAACTCCTGAAAAACAGATCACCATTCTACGAGCACATCAGCGACGAAACACTAACCAAACTGAAAACAAAAGTCAGAAGCCCGCCACAATACCTCGTTCGCGGGAAAAAAAACAGCCTTAACAAGAGATGGAATCTCTACGTCCCCGAAGGCTTTGAAGAGGAACTGAGAGTCATCTAAATGAAAAGAAAATACGACCTCCAAGCACTTGCAAGGAAGCACGGATTCAGCATCAGAGAAACGGAAAAAGTCTGCCGAATCTCAGATCTGCTTGAGGACATATCCGCGGTGAAATTCCTCGCAGATCGCCTGTCACTCTACGGCGGAACAGCTTTCACTTTCATCTACTCACCGGAAATACTGCGATTATCCATAGACCTCGACTTCAACTACCGCCACGTAGACACTGCAGACTGGGGAGAAAGCAGAAAAGAAATCGACCAGAAACTGAAAGGACTCATATACCGACAAGAATACAGCGCAACAGATGTCGCCATAAACGCAAGCTACCCACTCACGCGATTCACAGTAAAATACGTCAACAGCGTAGGCACAGAAGACAACTTCAAGATAGAAATAGGATACCTACGCCGAACCCCAATACTCAAAACCGACACACTAACAGACTTCAAACACATAGGAACACAAGAAACATTCAAAACAAAAACACCCACAAAAGAAGAACTCTTCGCAAACAAATGGTGCACGCTACTATACAGAAAAACACCCAGAGACCTGTTCGACATATACCAAATAACAAAAACCAAATTCAACAAGGACACCTTCCACAAATGCGCTATCATCGACAGCCTAACGCATACAAAACCCAAAATGCACGAAATCGACCCACACATAATCGAACAGATCCCAATAGACTCCAGCCTAAGAAACCTCCTACAAACGGAAAAGCTTCCAAGATATGACTTTCCCAAGATAAAAAGAGAAGTCATCGAATTTACGGCAGCACAATTGGCAAAGATCACTAGCAACGAAATAGACGCAATAAACAGATTCTACGACCAGAAAAGCTTCCAACCAGATCTAATCGACAACACCGGGATTTTGCACGAAAGAATAACTGAATACCCTGCGATCCTGCACACACTTCAACAAATATAGAAAGAAAAAAGAGGAGATCGCGCGAGAGAAATAAGCTGGAGCCCTAGGAACTCGTTATCTTCTCAAAGACTCTGCTTCATGGAACCCGCTAATTAACGAACCCAACATCATTAACTGAGACTAAATGAAAAGAACATTTTTTCAAATTTGGCCGTTGTTGTTCTTCTCGAAAACTTTTCGCAGCATCGACACGGGCAAGTAGCCGTTAGCCGTTATCGTATCATGAAACAGCTTCTCGTCGAAACCGTCACCCATCGTCTTCTTCAAGTCTTCCTTCAGCTTCAAAATCAAATGCTTCCCAAGCAAGTAAGACAACGGATAGCCCGGCGTCTGCGTGTACCGTCTAACCTCAGCCGTCGCCGCTTCCCGCGAAAGCCCCGCTTCGCGGACAAGCATGTCCACCGCTTCCTCAAACCGCATCTCACCCCTCGAAAGCTTAACATCCACAATAATTCGCACCGCACGCCAGACACCATCATTCACTCTGATAAGCCGAGCTTCTAGACCGCCTGAAAATCCTTTCTTTGCCATCAACTCCTCGCAGTAGTGCGCCCAGCCCTCCGCTGTCTCTGTTCCGCCAGCAAGAAGCAAGATTATGCTTCCACGGTTCGTAACAGAACCCTGCAGAAAGTGTCCCGGATACGCCTCATGAACCGCCGTGTTCCTAACCGACGCAAAATTCAAGTGTTTCCCAAGATTCGCCTCATCCTTCGGCCTAGTCACAATGTAAACGCCGATCTGAGGCTTATCAAACTTGGCAGGCATAATCATAGCCGCAAACGGAATGAGCGGAGCAATGAACGCCGGCGTCTCCTCCACAAGCAATACATCCTCAGGGTAAACCGTCGCTAGATTCTGTTTCTGAACGAAATCCCGAGCCTCTATCATCGTCTTCCTCGTAAACTCTAGTGCCTCTTCGAAGCTTTTCGGCGCCTTTGCTTCTATGGTCTTGAAAACCTCTTCTACCGTCTTGCCCGGAGCAATATGTTCCACAAGCTGCTTTCTCTCAGTCTTCAGCTTCTCCAAATACTCATAACCAAGCTTCAAAACCTCCTCGGATGTCATGCCCAAATCTCGCAGCTTGATCAGTCGCTCAAACTTGTCCTTGCCTAAAGCCCAACCTTCAACGGTCTTTGGAAGCAGGCCTTGCAGCCACTCCAGATGAGTCTTCAACGCGGGTTCAAGATTCTCCACTGCTTTGCAAAGTTTCGCGTAAACAGGCTCTGAAACCTTGTCTTTCGTGGCGAACGCTATGAACTGGAACAGGCCGCCTATGCTCTGAGCCGATTCGATAGCAATCTCCGTCCACAACTTGACAGGATGAGACTTTTCGAACCGCGAGCGAAACTCCTCCAAATACCTAGGCATCTTCTCAATCCTAGCAGCCATAGCGTCCACCCGCGTCTCCAGAGGAGCATAGTTCCTTGTGAACATGAGAAACAGGATTCCGCCGAGAATGTCGAAAGCGTCCGGGTTCAGCTCGTGAACGCGCCGCTCACAAAACAGAAACTTGTCATCCTCATGCCACTTTCCGATAATGTCCCACTCCAACCTGTGCCTATCGCCAAGCTCTTCACGCTTCACCGTCTGCTTCAAACGCCTGATCCATTCTTCTTCAAGATGGAGATTATCCAGAAGTCGCTTCGTTGAGCCGTCAGCAAGCTGCCAATCATAAGGCTCATGCAAACCCAGCTCCGTAGCGTAATCGGGGTTAAGTGCAAGAAACTTCTCAAGGATTTCCTGGTTTAGACTCTCGAAAACCTCATCAGCGCTCACGAACATCACCTCTAATGGTCAAACTGGTGGCTAGTTAACATAATTAAGCTTTGACCGAAAAAAGGAAAAACAGTCAGGAAGCGTCTACCGGCCTTACACAAGTCTGTAGCGGCGGTTCTCAGTGTCAATGATGCCTTTCTCGAAAAGGCTGCGTAGCTCCTTGTAAACCTTCTTCGCAGGCTGACCTGTCTTCTCCGCTATCTCAACTAGCGTCAAAGGTTTATCTGAACTCTTCAAAGCTGAAACAACGATTTCCTCTAGCTTACCCATCAGCAGCACCTCAACACATGCTCAGTTGTTTCGGCTTAGTTTGTTGCAAACGATTTATAAATTTTCTTCATTGGTGAAAATGCTTTTTTCGAATAGTCATTCCAACACTTGGTCTTTTAGCTTAACATTCTTCCAGTCTGGTTCTAGAGTGGAGGCTAGACACAGCGTCAGTTTATCTAACACCTGCAAAAGCTAAAGTCTGGGCAGTTGAGTTTCATACGTAAGGTCGTGCAAAAAGTGAACATGAAGAAAGAATTGGCTTTGGAGAACGCGAGTCACAAGTACTGGTCATTCAGGTGGATATTGTCCCGAGTAGGAGTACTGGTGTTATTGTCTGCATCCGTCTTGATCGTAAAACTACTCAGACCTGAATATGGAACTATAGATATAGTCGTGATACTTTCGGCTGGAATGATCCTCGGCGCCTTCTACGTTCAAAGTCAAGACA
>JBGPAV010000054.1:0-7215 GCA_041480925.1 Bathyarchaeia archaeon
CACACACAGATGTGGTGCCAACAGAAGCGTCGGTGAACTCGGATATTGCAGATGTGGGAAAGAACTTGTGGTTTCAAGTATTTTCGAGCATATGGGAGAAGAGCCGGAACTGGTGCCTTCTGGCACGATTTTCACAATGGGTTGTACAATGCGCTGCAAGCATTGTCAGAACTGGACCATTTCTCAATGGATGGAAACTGGTGAAGTTTTCAAAACGGAAAGCTTGGCAAAGAAGATTGAAGAACTTCGCAAAGCGGGCTGCCGGAACATTAATTTAGTGGGTGGAGAGCCAACCCCTTGGCTTCAACAATGGTTTGAAACGTTCAAGCACGTAAAGCTGAACGTTCCTATTGTCTGGAACTCAAACAGTTACTACAGTCCTGAGACAGCTAAACTGTTGGCAGGATTTGCCGACATTTATCTTTTGGACTTCAAATACGGTTCTGACGAATGCGCTAAGAAAATCTCTGAGGCACCAAACTACTGGACAGTATGTACACGCAATCATCTGGCGGCTAGGAAATTTGGTGAACTGGTAATACGCGCGTTAGTTTTGCCAAACCATAACGAATGCTGCACAAAACCAATTATAGATTGGATAGCAGGAAATCTGGGCTCGGAAACAAGAGTTAACATCATGTTTCAATACAGACCCGAATGGAGAGCAGGTGAAATTCCAGAAATAAGTAGAAGACTCACGAGTGACGAGGTTGATGAAGCTCTCCAGATGGCGAGAAAGGCAGGATTGCGGAACTTCATCACATGATTACTATTGATCCACATTACACTTGAGCGAAAGCTATTTCTCAAAGCGCATCAACTTCTAAAAGGCAGAACGGAGCGAAGGAAATGCCATATTGCCCTGAATGCGGCGGCGAAATGCAATACATGATATCTACAAAAGTCTATGTCTGCAAAAGCTGCGGACTCTCTCTAACCCAACAGGAACTCGCAGAGATGAGGGAGAAGAACAAACCTGAATATGTTGGAACAGAGACCGAAAAAGAAAAGAGAAGAAAAGAATACCTGAAATGGTGGCTCACCAAAAAGAAATGATACACTCACACCAGCTTTTCAGACTGAAAAACAGCAAACAGTATAAAAGAACTGGCAACACATTTTCCGATACATCACCGTTGGTGTGAAAAATGGCGGCAGAAATGGAGATTATCTGCGTAGGCAACGAGTTGTTGATTGGAAAAACGTTGAATACAAATGCCCTGTGGATGGCCAAGCGATCTACTTCGTTAGGAGTCATGGTTAAGCGAATAACAGTTGTGGGCGATGATGTCGAGGAAATCGGTGTCGCCGTGGCGGAGACTTTGAAGCGGAAGCCCCAGTTTGTTGTCACAACAGGTGGGCTTGGTCCAACTTTTGACGACAAGACTCTGGAGGGGATTGCAAAAGCATTGAAAAGAAAAGCTGAGGTCAACGACAAGGCTCTGAAAATGGTCAGAGAAAAATACGAAGCTCTCGCAAAAGAAGGAAGGATTGAAAGAGCGGAGTTAACGCCACCCAGAGTGAAGATGGCGAGATTGCCTAAAGGAGCGAAGCCATTAAACAATCCTGTTGGAACGGCACCAGCAGTTCGCGTTGAGATCGGCAGAACGGTCTTGGTTGCGCTACCCGGTGTTCCGTCTGAGATGGAAGCGATATTTGAAGAGTCAATTGTTCCCTTATTAAGAAAAGAGTCTGGAAACGTTACCTTTTTTGAGGCAAGCATTTTTGCTGATAACATTATGGAGTCAATTTTGGCGCCGCTTATTGATCATGCGATGCATGATAATGAATTTGTTTACATAAAATCGCATCCAAAAGGAGAAGAAAAGACGCCTCACATTGAGCTGCATTTCTCTACGACATCAAAAGATGGAAAAAGCGCCAAGGACAAGTTGGGAAAGGCAATAATGCAGCTATCCGAGTTTATAGAAAAGAACGGCGGGAAAGTCAGAGTTCAAAAGAAAAGCCAATAATCTTTAACTAGTAAGCGCCATGTTTTGGCATCAACGCTCTTTTCAAATTAGCATTGCTCAAACGATTTTTGCTATAGATCGGAGGTCCATAAGACCCTTTAAGTTGATAGGCAATTATTTTTCCTATGAGAGTGTATCTGAAGTCGTCCGAGTTACTAGCATCCCTGATAATCGGTCTTACGTTGATTTGCCTTATCCCGCGAGGTTTAGCAGATAGCTCAAGCTTTTCTTATCAACTTCTAGAACATGTCAACGGATCCACTCAGTATAGACTGAATATCATAGTTCCCGAATCACTGCAGGAATATTATGTTGCAAAAAGCCACACTTTACTTAACGAAAGAGATTTCGCGAAATTCGTCACACCATACGCTCTGCAACCGATCGCTGATAGCCTCAGAGAGATATACGCTGACAACGAAGATTTTGCAAACGGAGCATTGATGATTGTGCGTCAGATCACATATCAGGAAACTGCGCCTCCAAAATATCCTGTGGAAACTATGGTGACGGGCTATGGAGATTGTGATCTATTTTCGTTTATCGCAGCCTCTATTGTCAAGGGCGGCGGACTTGATGTCGTCCTTCTGTATTATGAACAAGAGGCACACATGAACCTCGGCATCAACTTGCCAACCGCGCCAAAAGATGCTAGGGGAGAGGTTTTCTATGTTACGAGTGGAAACACAAAATATTATGTGGCAGAATGTACTTGGGTTGGAGGAAATTGGCAGGAAGGTTGGCGTGTCGGCGAATGCCCAGAGGAACTGAAACATGTCAACACGCAGGTTATAACACTTGAAAACTGTGAACAGACTGCAACAGGGCAGGTTTCCGCAAGCTACAGGACACTTACAACTTCAGCTTTGACCTTGGAAATCTCGACAGCCTTTGCAGTACAGGGAAGCACAATAGTTCTTTCAGGCCAGCTTTCACCAGCACTTCAGGACAAGAACATTACACTATACATCAGAGCGAACAATTCACCTTGGACTGTTCTAGACACATCATTGACGGACTCGAGCGGTCGTTTCAACTATGCTTGGAATATAGAAACCGGAGGCATCTGCCATGTTCGCGCAAGCTGGTCTGGTGATAACGACTACTCTGTGACAGACAGCCCAGTTCGAACGATAACAAGCCTCTCCATGTTCTTTGCGATGCTAATAGTCATCGTTGTAATTTTGGTCGCTATAGGCGTTGCAGCTTTCATTATGACGCGACATGGTCAACAAGAAGTTCCTGAACCGCAACCACCCGAGATTCCGCACTAGCGAAAAAGCTTTTACTTAGCGACGGGCGTCTGATACGTAAACTGTAGGGAGACTAATCAGGCTTGTTCATAGTGTTTATGATTGGAACTGCTGGTTCAGGCAAATCATTGCTTACTGCAGCATTCAAAGAATGGCTGAGAATGTCGAAACAAGACGTTTCAGTGGTGAACTTGGATCCAGGAGCACTTATACTACCATACTCGCCAGACGTCGATGTCCGTAACTACGTTGATATTGAAAAGCTTATGGAAGAGTATTGTTTGGGACCCAACGGAGCGCTTGTGATGGCCGCAGATCTTATAGCGGATGAAACTGAGAAACTATCACATGAAATAGAGGAACTGCAATCGGACATTGTGCTTGTTGACACTTCCGGTCAGATGGAGCTTTTCGCTTTCAGGGCAAGCGGACCATACATAGCCAATGAACTCACAAAAGAACCTAAAGCCATAGTGTACCTGTTTGACTCGGTTTTCTCGATTAACCCGCTCAATTATGTTTCAAACCTGTACCTCTCAGCGGCTGTCTACAATAGGTTCTTGCTTCCGCAACTTCACGTGCTGTCAAAAACTGACTTGCTTCCGAGAGAGGAAGCCAACAAAATTGTTGATTGGTCAGTCAATCCGAGAGCCCTAGAGGAGTCGATCAATCAGAAGCTTGAAGGGACTAAGCGCTTGCTCTCGCTGAATATGATGCGGGCAATCTACAAGATCGGGCTTGAGTTTCTATTGTATCCAGTCTCAGCCAAGACAAATGAAGGGATACTGAACTTCAACGCTGCAGTAGAACGTATTCTTGCTCAAGGAGACAAGTACACGTTTTGAGACAGTCGAAAAGGATCAAGTATTGAGAAACGTCCACGCTGCTGCCATTGCAGCATAGACCGCCTTTGCTTGATTATCTGCACCCACGATTATTATGGCATCATTTTCAACAGGTTTCAAAAGCTTCAACACTTTGTCTGAAGCTTTTGGGAAATCTTTCTCTGCGTCCTCAGTTACTGAAGGGATGTTCAACCGTCTGGCTTTGTACATCATTGTTGTTGCAGTTTTGGCGCCGGCCATGACGGCGGCGTCGCGTTGTTCCATTCCTGACTTGAGTTTATGCCCATGGTCTTCTATGAGAATAGCATATGTGTGTGATGCATCTGTCAACTCGTTTTTTCCGATTTCGGCCTTCCTCACAATCGAGCTGTATTCCTTCCAGATGTCTAAACCTCTCTTGGTGAGCTTGCATCCAGCTTTTGATGTTTTTATTAGTCCAGCATCGGTCAATCTTCCCAAGATAGTGCGTATCACCCCTTCTCCAACTCCCAGGTTTTGAGCCAGTTTGCCACGACCAATAGGATTCTCTGCGACAAGCTCAATAGTCAGAAGTAAGTGAAAAACTGAAAATGTCGGCGATGGTCCTGGGGCTTTCTCTTTCGCTATTTCTTCGAGAAAATGCCTGAATGAACTAGACATATTTTCACAATTATAGAATCCAACGTTCAGTTATTAAGTTGTTCACTACTAGTGTAGAAAAGTTTGCAGAAAGCTACGCTCAAAGCTTATGTCTAACAGAATAATATTCTCTGACTATTCCAGCAGTCAATGCAACTAAACCTACAGCCAGAAGGTAAACAAGCGGATATATGAAGATGGAAAGCATCGTTTCATAGGAAATGGCGTCAGGCAACTTCGGCGTAAAGAAAACAGCTATCCACATAATTACAAAGGTAGCAATGCAGCCGAGACCCAAGCCAACGGCAAGCCCGTGAATGAAGCTACTTCTGTCTACTTCATCTTCTTCTGACCTTGGCGATTTGTGGGGCTCATTTTTCTGTTGATTCTCTTCCTCTGTGATTGCGTATTCTTCTTGTTGGGCGTTGTCTTGCACAGCTACTTGTCCCTGTTGTTCGGTTTCTTGGTAGGCTGTGCCTTCTTGTGTCCCTTGACCAGAGGCTTCCACAGAGTTCACTCTCGCGGTTCTTTTGATGTGGAAGTGACCTAATAAAAGTATTCAATTGTAAGTTCTAATTCAGAATACGAATTCAAAAGAATAAATTATAGCTAAGAAAGATCTATGTAGATGATAGTTTAGGAGCAAGTTGCTCTATGCCGTTCTTCAGTTTGTTCCATTCGTCCAAATTCCTCACGTTAAATTTGTGCTTGCGTTTCCAAACGTCTCCTCTTTTTTCCCAAAGATACAAGCCTATTGATCGTTTTCCGTAAGCTTCAAAGACAACTATGGCTTCCCACCATTTTTGACTTTTGAACATTGTAATTTGATCGATCACCTTGTAGAATTCGGATATTGGCAGTTTCTCCTCAGCTGTTTCAGTCATTTCCTTCACCCTATCCATTATGAAGATTGTTATTTCGCAATTTGAGCATTTAAACACTAAACACTGTTAAAGACGCCATCTTTGAGTATAGTGGTGCTTGAGCCATCTTCCTTGAAGGCTTTCACAGTTGGTTTGGAAATCAGAAAGTCCATGTGATTCTTAGATGGGTTCTTGCCGCCTGGAAATTCTGCGTTGTCACCGAAAGCAATATGAATCGTGCCAAGAAGCTTTTCTGCTTCCAAGAACTCCTCTACGAATCTTGCCTTTGGATTAACGCCGAAAGCAAACTCGCCCAGTCTGCTCGAGTTTTCATCAGTGCTCAACGAGTCCTGAACTCTCTTCAAGACTTGACGGTTCTTGCACGCTGAATCTTTTACTCTACCGTCTTGAATAAGCAGTTTTACAGGGGTTTCCAATGGACCTATTCCGCCTATAGCCATGTCACATACCAGTTCGCCTTGCATTGAATCTTCAACAGGTCCTATGAGAACCTCGCCTGTGGGAAGATTCATCCACTTGTTTGTTTCCTTGTTCACTATAGTGTCTGTGAAGAATACTCGCTCTTCAACGCTGAAGGTAAGCTTTGTGCCTGTTAGATTCGTGAGTTCAATTCGCACTGTGTCATTCAGCTTCTTCATCAGCTTCTTTGCGAATTCCTGCATCTTTCTGTGCTCCTCAGATTTGAGAGCCAAAGCTCCCTCCGTTAGCATGTCCATTGTTACGCCCGGACAGTGGCCAAGACGTGCCTTATGCCCTTCAGTTTCCATCTTGATAATCTGAATACGGAATGGCGTCTCTTCTCTCACGCCGCGGAAGAGATTGATGTAAATCGCTGGTGGCGACTTGAAAACCTCTGTTATTTTCTTCGGAATTTCTTCTCTGAAGATCTTTGATTCGGTTTTCAGAATCATCAGACGCGCCTGTAAACCTAGGTTTGAAGCTCCGGCAGCGAAGGCTTCACCAATGTTGATTTTCTCATCGTCACAGAATATGACAATGCTGTCTCCTTTTTCTGCTTCAAGAACGCATTTCAGAGCGTTCTTTGCGGCTTCCCATGCTTCCATGTCAGCATCAACTTTAGGGCAGTATACGTTCTTCTTAATGATAAGGTTTTGGAAATGGCTTTCGGATTCACTTTTTTTTAGATGCTAAGTAGAAGGGAATGAGACACAACGAAGCCGCTCCCAAGAACATGAAGTAGCTTCGAAAATCTGCTTGTGGTAGGAAGAGATTTGTCGGCGCAAGATTGATGATTCTGCCTATCATTAGACCGACTTCCATCAGAACCAATATGCTTGCATACTGCTCCTTGCGGAACGAATCACCATAATGTGCAAACCAGGAAAGCGAGAAAGCCCCAGCGACGCCTGAAAGCAAGGATAAGGCGACGATATGAATTGGCATGGAAACTAAAGTTAGCCCAAAGTACCACAAGGCATTAAGTGTAACGCCTACAGCGGCAAAAACTACTCTAGATTTCCTAACGTCCGAAAGCCAGTTGATCAAAAAAGTTGCAACTGCGATCACGACTCCACTGAGGGCAAGCACCAGTCCCATCTGGAGAACCGTCCCGGAGATACTTTGAACGAAAAGAGGATAGGCGACCCAGTACGATTCAGATATGCCAAGAATTACGAAGGTC
>JBGPAV010000055.1:0-7099 GCA_041480925.1 Bathyarchaeia archaeon
CCGCAAAAGCTGAGCTGGAGCGACGTGCTTAAGCTGCCCGCCGTCGAATCCGTGAGCGACTTCCACTGTGTGGAAGGCTGGAGTGTACTTGACTGCAAATGGGAAGGGATACGCTTCAAGGAAATAGTGAGCTTGGTAAAGCCGAGGAAGTCGACAAAATCAGCCACGTTTGAATGCGCTGACGGATATACAACATCGCTCACACTCGAAGAGCTTTCAGGCGATAGCGTGCTTTTGGCATACAAGCTTGATGATAAGCCTCTTGAAGAAGGCTTGGGTTTTCCGTTGCGATTGGTTGTTCCAAGCAAATATGCGTACAAGAGTGCGCTCTGGGTTACGAGGATAACGTTCACGTCTGAGAAGGAACTGGGTTACTGGGAAAAGAGAGGTTACAGTGACACGGCAGACGTGTGGAAGGACGATCGTTTCTCAAGTTGAAGTGCCATCAGTAAGGCTGTACACAGCGCTTATGTCTATGCCACCTGTTGTGGTTTGAAGGTTTATGATGAAGTTGCTGCTTGTCGGATAGTTGTTTGACTGGAGTTCTGATTTCGTGCCGTTGAAGCCTGTCTTGCTGAAGTTTATGTCTCCTGTGGCCACCGTGGATTTGATGATAGCTGCGACATCGTCATGTATAGTGATGCCTAGGTCTATTCCGCCTGTAGTGGCTTGAGCATTCAGTGTGACGTTAGCTGGGATGCTGCTGTTCTGAAGTACGCTGAAATCGATTGCGCCAGTAACCGTCTGTGCGGTGACTGAGACATTATTCTGTGCTTTCACATTGTCCCATGAAAACTTCAAGTGGCCTGTTGACGTCTTAGCTGAAACATCTCCGTTTACAGTTGTGTTCTCCACAAGCTTGGCTTCAATTTGGCCTGTTCCCGTCTCAAGGTTCAAAGAGTTCAGCGTCACTCCTGCTTTTGTGTCGCAGAGTATTTTCCCTACCGTCGTTTTGATGTTCAAGCTCGATTCTAAGCTTGGGTGGATGCAAAGATTGCAGGTCACTCTCAGCCAAGGTGACCAAGACCAGCCGCCATCTGTTATGACTCTTGCATTTACCGTCAGTATGTTATCGCTGATTGAGTGGTCAAACGTGACGTTAACTGGCTTCGATGAAGCGAATATGCTGACTCCTCCGCTTGCAGAAACATTGAGCTGAACCAGTTTGTCTGACATGTTCTCAAACTGCACGTTAACTAGGCTTATGCCTCCGCTGAAATTCAGTCTTAAGGTATCTATCCCTTCGCTATAGGAAACGCCCTGTGATTCGCTAAAACTGACTGGGTTAATGGGTATATACATGAAGGCGGCAATGATTATGAATGCTGAAAACAGGAGAGCAATGAGGATCAACGCTGGCAAGAAAACAGATGGTCTCTCTTTCCTTCGAGCATAGTTTGATGTTGCTGTGACGTTAACTGGGGTTCCACAAGTAGGACAAAACTTTGCATCCTCTTCCAATTTGGCTCCACATTTGCGACAATAACTCATGCTCTGACCTCAATGACGCATTGGAAACTAGATGTATAAAAACAATCCCGTGATCTCAGAATTTGTAATTACATGCACAAATTGAAATGAAAGACTTAGCATTGAATCAGTTGTAACTACACATGTCTCAACACGTCAGTCAAGCTCTGAATGCTTCCAAAAATCTTGGATTTGTTTTCTCTGTCAATGAGCAGGGCTGTCAAACCGCTATTCTTGGCTCCTTCAAAGTCATTTTCCAAAGAATCTCCAACGAACAATGCTTCATCGGGTTTTATTCCTAGTCTTCCGACAGTGTAGAGAAAGATTCCCTTGTCAGGTTTGATCTTTTTGCAGGTGTCAGTTCCTACTACGATGTCAAAGAAATCGCTCAACTTGAGCTGAGACAGAATCCGCTGGAAGTCTCTCTCAAAAGCGTTTGTAATGATCCCTGTCTTTATGCCCCTTTTTCTCAGCTGAACAAGTGTTTCAATAACGTCCGGATAAACCTCCAGAGTGCAGTAGTCCAACCATTCTTCGTCGATTTTCCTTGCCAAGATTTCCTTGTTTTCCTCAATCCCCAAGCTTTCTAGTAGTCTAATGTTCCACTTGATCCAGAAAGCTTGTCCTTGCTCGGGTATTTGGTTCATGTCCAACTCTCGCTCATTTTCGCTGTGCGCTCTCGTCACAGCGTCAAGAGAGACATCTATGCCGTTGTCTTCCAATATTCTTCTATGAATCACTGGGCCATCCTCATGTTTCACGAGAGTTCCGCCCAGGTCGAAGAGTACTGCTTTGAACCTTCCAGCTAACATTTCATTCATCTGCAAGCGTCAGTCAAATCGAACAATAAAAGTTTTTAGTCCGAAAGCCTAGTAAAGGTTAGTTCATTATTTCAGAAGGGATTATTGTTGGAGTCAATTCAAGAAACGGCGGAAAAGATTAGAAAGCTTGAGATTCAGGGAGCGAGAAACGTCGCCATCGCCGCCATTAAAACTATTGAAGTTTTGGCAAAACATACACAAGCCAAGAACAAGGCAGATTTCCTAAAAGAACTCTCAAAAGCAAAGAAGACACTCTTTGTCACAAGAGAAACTGAACCGCTCATGCGAAACGCGATTCGATGGATAATGAATAGAGTAGACAAGAACAATTCGAAAAAGGTTAAGGACATTGCCAGAACAGTCTCCTCTTCAGCAAATCAGTTTTTGAACAACCTTGAACGATCGAGAGAAGAAATCGCGACTATAGGTGCAAACCGCATAAGAAACGGCTCCGTGATTTTCACACACTGCCATTCATCAACAGTCACGTACATGTTACAGAAAGCAAAACAGCAGGGAAAGATCTTCGAAGTCATTTGCACCGAAACCCGGCCAATCTTTCAAGGCAGAAAAACCGCGAAAGAAATGCTTGATTTGGACTTGAAGACAACCCTGATTGTGGATTCAGCCGCACGTCACTTCATGAACCAAGCAGACATTGTGCTTGTGGGTTCGGATGCCATAACCTCTGAGGGAAACGTCATAAACAAAATCGGAACAAGTCTAATCGCTTTAGCTGCACACGAAGCGCGCACACCATTCTACGTGGTTTCTGAACTCCTCAAATTTGATCCAGCCACGATACATGGAGACTATGAGAAAATAGAAGAAAGAGATCCGTCAGAGGTCTGGAAAGATCCACCGAAGAAGCTGACTATTCGCAATCCAGCTTTTGACGTGACAAGACGGGACTATATACATGGCATAATCTGCGAAGAAGGGATAATCTCTCCGCACTCAACGATGGAAGTGGTTCGCAGAAAATATCCTTGGGTCTTCGAGTAGCCAGGTTTGTTATTTATGAGGGCTGACTCCAGATTCGCAAGGCTTCTCTCAGTTCCTTATGCTTCTTAGAATATTCATCAAGCGAAATTTCCTTCAAGGTTGCGTCAACAGCTTGTCGCATAGCTTTAGCCCCCGCAATCGTTCCATCTGTGTGTCCGTGAATGCCGCCTCCGGCTTGGATGACAAAGTCTTTTCCGAAAAACTCCATCAACGCAGGCACAAGTTTGGGGTGCAAACCGCCTGATGCTACGGGCAGGACTGGCTTTAGCTCGCCCATATCCATTTTCAGTGCCTCACAGTTTTCAGCAACTTCCTCCTTTGTCTCAAACATTTTTCCAACAACTGTTCCAACATGAAGCTGATCTACACCTATGATTCGGGCTACTTTTGATATTACACGCATGGAGATTCCATGTCTTGGGTTTTTCGTGAACGTCGCATGGCCTGCCCTGTGCGCATGAATCACAAGGTCGAAGTTCTGATCGCGCAGAGTCTGCAATGCACTGAACCCGCATGTCAGAATGTCCACCATGACGTATTCTCCTCCTTGGTTGAGCACCAATTCTGCTCTCTTGGTCATCTCGTTTGTTTCAGCCGTTATGTTGACCATGTAGATCTTCTTTTCACCTGTTTCATCCTCCGCCTTGTCCCTGCCTTCCAGAGTTTCAGTGAGTCGTTCTTCAAACGGATTGAATTTCTGGCTGCTCAAGTTCTCATCATCCTTCACGATGTCGCAGCCACCAAGCCACGCCTCATAAGCCACTCGTGCATGGTCCGCCGTCTTCAAACCCAGCTTTGGCTTAATTATCGTTCCTACCAAAGGTCGATCGTAGACTTTCAGCAGTTTGCGAATGCCCTTGATCCCATATTTTGGACCCTTAAAACCTTCCAGAATCTTTTCTGGAAAATCAATGTCATTCAGTCTCAAGTTTCTGAGTGCTCTCAAGCCAAACACGTTTCCTGCAACGCTGCTCAGTATGTTAGGCATGTTTCCGGCTTCGAAAAGTTCGCTCGGATAGGCTATCTTTGCATTGTTTCCTTCGATGTTGAATACGGTGGCAGCCAGCTTTTCAACGTAGGGTTTTGCCGTGGTTAGTTCTGTCCAAGTGCCTACAGAGCTTTCTGCAGCCACGCCGCCTGTTGCTTCCTTCATAGTAATGTCTTCTGGTTCAACATAGAAAGTACAGGTAATATCTGTCTCCTTAGGCTTGTGTCTTAAATTGACAAAATCAGTGTACTTCAATCTAAGTCTCCTCAATTTCATTAGTTACATGATTGAATTCCTTAAAACCTTTAACTACTCATCAAAGCAACATGCTATCTGTGTGAGGACACATGAAGCTGAAAGTTAAGCTTCTCGATATTCAAGCAGGCGGAAAACGAATCGCTATATTGGACGACGAGACGGCCAGTTTTCTCGGAGTTCATTCTTCTGATAGGCTGAACATAAAATTCAAAAACAAAACCCTGGTGGCTATCGCTAACGTGGCTGCTGATTTTCCACGCGCCAGCATTGGCGTGTATGAAGAGGTTTCTAAGCAGCTTGGATTGAAAGATGAGGAGAATGTCGAGGTTCAGGCTGCTGAGGCCCCTGAGGCTCTGAGGTATATTCAGGCAAAAATACGTGGAGCGCGACTGCGAAACAACGAGGTGGACCTGATCATAAAAGACGTAGTTGAACGTCACTTTAGCGACGTCGAGCTCGCATCATTTGTGACTGCCTTGCACATTCACGGTTTAAGCATGGACGAAATTGAAGCGTTGTCAAGGGCTATGGTGAAGACGGGAAGCACGCTGAATATTGGCAAAACTCCAATTTTGGACAAGCACAGCGTGGGCGGAATTCCAGGAGACAAAACCACGATCCTTGTTGTGCCAATAATTGCTGCCGCGGGTTTCACTATACCGAAGACGTCGTCGCGGGCGGTGACCTCTGCTGCAGGAACTGCTGACCGTGTTGAAGTTCTGTGTCCTGTTAATCTTTCAATCGAGGAGATACTAAAGGTCGTTGAGAAGACAAATGGTTGTATGGCTTGGGGCGGAGCTTTGGATCTGGCTCCTGCAGACGACATCTTCATCCAAGTTGAATATCCATTAGCTATTGATCCTTTGCTTCTTCCTTCCATAATGAGCAAGAAAAAATCCATAGGAGCAACTCACCTGATTGTCGACATTCCGACAGGAAGAGGCGCCAAAATGAAGACAATCGGCGAAGCACAAGCACTGGCAAACGACTTCATAGATCTCGGAAAACGCCTTGGCATAAAGGTCCAATGCGCCGTCACTTTCGGTGAACAACCTGTTGGGAATGCTATAGGTCCCGCATTAGAAGCGAGGGAAGCCCTTCTCACAGTAATGGGTAATGGACCAGCCGACCTCAAAGAGAAGGCTCTCAGCATAGCGGAATTGCTCCTCGAAATGGTAGGCATCAAAAACGGTAGGACGAAAGCAGAAGCTATACTGAAATCTGGCAAAGCCGAGAAAAAACTGAGGGAAATAATTCAAGCTCAAGGCGGAGATCCAAAAATAAAGCCACAAGACATTAAGATAGGCGACAAACATGCGAACGTGAAAGCAGACAAAGACGGAAGCATCCTCTGGATAAACAATGACGACATTGCCAGAGTTGCCAGAGAAGCAGGAGCTCCAAAGGAGCAAGGTGCAGGTGTCGTGCTCAAAGCCAAGCTTGCGGATCACGTTAAAAAAGGAGAAACCTTGTTCGAAGTCTACGCTGAAAGAAGCACGAAACTTCGAGCAGCATTGGAACTGGCAGAGAAGCTTAAACCTCTAGGACTGAGCCGAAAACCCGAGGAGAGAATGGTAATGGAACGCATACCTATCGCAACAGAACACAAAAAGGCTTTCATACTCGAACGATGACCTCAAGATGGAATCGCGTCCTTGTATATTTGACACTGGAAGCTTACACATTACTCTTGTAAGTTTAAATATCAGTTTTGTGATTAGACACTGCGAGAGGATACCATTCCATGGGTTCAAAGTCTCCAAGAGGCCTATTCGCGGCAAGAAAACTAGTTAAAAAGAGAAAGAAGCTCCGCTGGAGCGACAGATACTACAACAGACGTGTTTTGCGTTTAGACGTGAAAGCTGACCCACTACATGGAGCACCCATGGGAAGAGGCATAGTTCTCGAAAAAGTAGGAGTAGAAAGCAAACAGCCCAACAGCGCCATCCGAAAATGCGTAAGAACCCAACTCATCAAGAACGGAAGAACAATAACCGCTTTTCTACCTGGAGACGGAGCCCTCAACGTCGTAGATGAACACGACGAAGTCGTCGTTGAAGGAATTGGCGGCTCACGCGGAAGAAGCATGGGCGACATCCCGGGAGTAAGATGGAAGGTCATTACAGTTAATGGCGTGTCGCTGAACGAACTTGTGTATGGGCGCAAACAAAAGCCAGCACGGTGATAACCTTTGAGTCAGAAGCAAGAAACAAAGCAGCAAGAGAAGGAGATAAAACTCTTCGGAAAATGGAGCTTCAAAGAAGTCAAAGTTCGCGATGTAGGACTGGAACGCTACGTTTCATTGAAACCGGTTACACTACCGCACAGCATGGGAAGACATGAACACAAACGTTTCCGCAAGGCAAACGTGAACATCGTTGAAAGACTCATCAACAACATGATGCGTCCAGGAAAGAACGCGGGAAAAAAGGCCAGAGCCATAAACATAGCGAAACAGGCCTTCGAGATAGTCAACATCCGAACAGGAAAAAACCCCATTGAGGTACTAGTCAACGCAATAGAGAACTCTGCGCCATGCGAAGACACAACAAGGATC
>JBGPAV010000056.1:0-7043 GCA_041480925.1 Bathyarchaeia archaeon
AAGTGTGTTTACGCTTGCATTGGATAAAACGCACGCAAAATGAAGTTTTCATCCAAACAACCGCTGCCAGCATGATACACAGCCTAATTTGATCTCAAGAAACAGAGATCACGCTTCAACATAGAAAATAAAAGGAGAAACTATGGGATTTTTACGCGTTTTTTCGATTGCTGACCGAGTTGTCTTCATTCAGACCTAAGGTCTATACTTGTTCGAGCAGGGTCGTGAATGTGTCATGGTGCTCTTCTTCATCTTTGAGGATTCCCATGAAGAGAAAAGCCGTTGTTTCGTCGCTTTCTTTCCGTGCTAATTCGATGATTTCCTTATACATTGCGATTGCCTTCGCCTCATCCTTGACGTTTTGTGCTATCATTTCTTTCAGCGTTTTTCCCACATTGATCGGGTCCGGTTTAGTTGTGGGTATGCCGCCTAGGTAGAACAGTCTTTCGGCGATAGCTTCTGCGTGCTTCATTTCGGCTATAGCTATTTCTTCAAACGCATCTTTTGTTGCGAAGCCTTTGACTCCGATCCATTGAACATGTTGCCACATGTACTGAACTACAACTTGCATTTCCCTAGCGATTGCTCCGTTCAGCATGTCTAATAGTTTCTTTGAAGCCATCTTCTTTCACCTTTTTCTAGTGTGTCTTGCAGTTTATTTCTCTCCTTATATTAAGCTTGTCAAAATTTCTGAAGACTGTAACTACAACCCGATCTGGCTGATCTGGGAAAAACATGAAAAAATGTTGCTCTATGTTTCAGCACAAATGTACTGCTTCTCTTTAAGCTCAAGTGGGCATCCGCCGCCGCAGACTTGCAGTTGCGGGCAGTCTTTGCATTTTGGTTCAGCATACTTTCTTTTCCGTATACTAACAGCGAGCGGATTGTTCCATATCGCGTCCCAGTCATCTTTCAGAATGTTGCCTAAACTCTCAAAATAGCTTTGACATGGATACACATCGCCGTTTGGGCCCACACACATGTTTATCATTGCGGCGGTACATGACTTGACGCCTAAACCCAACCTGATTGGGTCAAATTGGCAATACTGTGTCGGCGTGTACCAAAGAAACTTCATCCCAAGATGTGCAGCTTTGTCACGGACTCGCGGCAACAATTCCTTCAATGCTTCAATGGGGAGAACGAACTCGTCGCTTATTCCAACAGCTTTTCCAGAGTAGATGAGGCTGTTTGCGCCGAATCCTGCTACTCCAAGTTCTTTTATGAAATCCATAGTATCTAGGAAATCCTTCGCGTTGTATTTGCTCAGAGTTGTGTTTGTGGTTACATAGATTTGCGTCGCTACCGCGTTTCTTATTCCTTCAACTGTTTCTTTCCAGCTTCCTTTTGCCTTTGTCATCTTGTCATGAATTTCCGGCTTATGCGACTCCAGCGTCACCTGGACAAAATCTAGGCCGACAGCTTCCAGACGTTTCACGTAATCTTTGTCCTTGAGCCTTCTGCCGTTTGTCACCAGACCCGTTACCATTCCCTTGTTCTGAGCATATTGCAGCAGTTCATGCAAGTCGTCTCTTAGGGTTGGTTCGCCTCCCGTGAAGGTAAGTATGAATACGCCGATGTCGTGTAGCTTATTCACGACTGTCTTCCATTGCTCTGTGCTCAATTCATTACTTTGATGCGGGCCTCCAGCGTAGCAGTGGACACAGTTGTTCTGACAGCGAAAAGTCAGTGCCAAATCCATGCGTAGAGGAGCCGAATACTGCTGCGTGAAGGGCTCAACGCTTTTGACATCAAGAAATGATGTTGGACAGACTTTCTCTGTCTGGGCAAGCGTGCTAATCGCATACGTCAGTTTCTCATGTTCTTTCCTCGCGGTCTCCGCACTTACTCGGTACATTCGTCTAATCTGTTTGACAGCTTCATCTGTTGAGAAGCCTTGCATGAAGAAGTAGGCATGCGCCGTTGCGGTCTCATTTAGATAAAGAACCGTGTTAGCGTTAATCACCAGAAGACCCAAGCCGTCTGGCTCAACTCTTAGCTGAAGTGCTAGACCCGCATAGTTGTCTCTTCCTCTGTATGTAAAACGTCCTCGAGGAATCTTCTCAAGTCGAAAGGCTTTTCTCAAGAAACTCATTCTAACCAACTCCTCCTCCTGCACAGGCGCATGCACATGACACACAAGCGCATGCACAAGCACATGCATGGCATGCACAGACGCAGGTCGCATCGTGATGTGCTGGTTCATGTGAGGACGTGGTCTGCGGTGCAGGAATGATCGAGTTAGCGAATCTCTCGATGTTGACAACTATACTGTTTGTTGTGTTTTCCAGCGATGTTGCGATGTTGTTAGCAAATTCAGCACCCGGTATTGTCGGTGGTTTTGCCGCTTGCGCTGGGTTCTCAATGTTCGGCCTGTAAGTGGGATGCGGATAATAATGGTGGTAGCCATACAAGTACCAGAACCATATGGGGTTTGGCTCGAAAGCTCTATCGCGGAAGATTGTCTGTGTGCGTGACTGAACATTGGGATCGAGTAGAAGCCACAGCAGTTGCTCGTCGTAAGCGTTTGAGGTAAGCTCTGACGTGCCTGCTTGTTCGACTTGCTGCCAAGCTTTGGTCACAATGCTTCTGTAATAGTCTATTGTGTCGCGTCTACAGTATCCGTGCATCTGCTCCTCAACGTTATCTCTTAGCGCCATCACTGTCTCCGCAAGCTTTTCCTCGTCTAGTGAGCCATTCTCTTTGATCGAGTTTAGGAAGTCTATTTCATAGTATCGCAAAGGCGTTTCAGGAGGGCCTATCATGTTCTGGAATTGCGGCATAATCTTCAGTTTGATCGAAGGCTTTGTTCCTTCCACCCAGACGGCTCTCTTCTTTAACAGGCTGTAAAGTATTTCTGTCACAATCATCGTCGGTTTCAAGTCAAGCATGTGAGACGCTTCAACTGCAGTTAATCCACGCTTTATTCCAAGAGTCTCCATGCTTATCTGAGGCAGAAGGTACTGCTTCTTTCTGGCTGCAACACCGACAATTGCCAGCACAACAAAGACACCTACGAAAAACACTGGCACCACATATGGCAGGAAGCGCGAGAAATCTATTCCAGATGATGGCTTGTCATACTGTTGCACATACTCCTTAGGAAATGACACGCCGACAGGATACTGCTCATTTGGCACAAGGTTTTGCGTCTCCCAATAAACCACCAGCTGATCGTTTTCCATCATTGTGTTGGTCCAGTTTAGTGATGTCTTGACCATGCTTGAGTTGACACCAGAAGGAAGCACGATTGCAACTCGAAGATCAAGAACATCTGCACCAAACCATGATGGTGTAAATTGCATACCCACATTTCCAGGATTCTGTGCGTCTTCAACTATCATGTGAGCCACGTTCGTGAGAAGCGTAAACCAAATCGTGTCCCCAGCAATCAAGGACTGATACAAAGGAACTTTGACTTTGTAATCATTTCCTTGGCTAGCATCTAATGGATAGAGCTTGTTGCCGTATTGGTCTCTTGCCTCGCTTATATTGAAGTCTCCATTAGGTTGACCTATTGTCACAAAATTAATGTTGTCCCCTGAAATAAGAGCAATCGTTATGTTATAGAACAGATCGATTGTGCCATCCTCTTTGTTTATCCAGATTTTCGCAGACTCATTTTCTAGGCGGTATGTTCCACTCCATCCTGACACCTGCCTCGTGGATGCCAGAGGAATCAGCAACGCAAGGAACGTGATCAGTAGCAGGTAGTAACTTTTCACCATTTAGGTTCCTCAGCCACTTCAAAAGTGTGACCGCAATAATTGCATGTGGCATAAGGCACTCCAGAAACTATTTTGATTCGATTTGCATCGACAGAAGCTGAACAGTTGGGACATTTGATAGCAACCGCTTTCATCTCACCTGAGACTTCAAGTTTCTGGGTTATTGTTGTCGGTTTCTTAAATGCAAAGTACAGAATGCCGAAGCCGACAATAAACAGTAGTGTAGCGACAATCAGGCGTGTTGGCGCATAAACTGAAGCTAGAGCAAATATGATACCGAAGAAGAAGAGAATTACTGCTACAATAACGCCGAGAACGTTTTTGAGATTCACAATTACGCTTGATGCATGCTCCACTAATTTAATCTTACTCTGGCACGCTACGGTTTCAGAGGATACGTCTATCCTTTAATTAAACATATTTTTCGCTTGATCTAGAACCAGATTTTGTCCAGATAATATCATCAAGACCTATCCGTTGGCTGTGCTTTCTAGATTTGAGAGATGTTCTCTAGGAAAAATGACGCTATTTAGCAGCTTTGGATAGAACTTTCTTCTATAACACATTCTGGAAAATGTGAAATACAACTCTTGACAACATGTGTCTACCAGTAAGGAGAAGAATAGATTATGAACAAGGTAGTAGTTCTAGGTTTGATTGCTTTCTTGTGTTCTGGAGTGCTTGCTGGAATACATGCATTCTCTCTCAATGGAGCTTTCCTAAACAATCCACAAACACAGTCTTCTACAACTCCATCAAACATCATAGACCATCTACCATTCATAATCAACACATCAGACGTGTATTATCTAGCTAAGGACTTGACTGTTAATGGAAGTGGAATAACAATACTGGCAAACAACATAATCCTAGATGGAAGAGGACACACAATATCTGGTGACGGAACAGGATCTGGAATAAACGCAAGCTCCCAAGATGTCACCATCCTAAACTGCAAAATCAGGGATTTCTTGGTAGGTGTATTGGTTTGGAATATAGGAAGAGCCGAAATAGCATACAACATAATATACAATAACAGCTGGGGGATTGCCCTTAGTTCACAATATAACCGTGTTTTCAGTAACATCATAGTTGAAAATCATCCTTATGGTGGAATCCTCATCGAAGAAATTGGCAATAACCAAATAGCTAATAACTACCTCAGAAACAGCGGCAAAAATGCACTCACCTTCGGTCCACGTAATGATTGGAATGAAAGTGAACTTCTTGAAATTAACATCATTGGTGGACCATACAAAGCTGGCAACTACTGGTCAGATTATTTAGGTCAAGACTTAGATAGAGATGGTATTGGAGATACAACTTATGTTATTGATGGCGCAAACCAAGATAATCTTCCTCTAGTTGACATAACCACTCCTGACTTTAGCGTGAGAAGCTTTAATTTTGCTTCATCTACTGTTGCCCTGAATGCATCATGCATTGACAACGTTCAAATTGACAAGGTTGTACTGGAATTTGATGGCATAAACTATACTGATTTGTCGAAGATTGGTGAGAGCCTAGGGTTCACTGATTATGATGATGGTGTGTGGTCTGTGCCAGTTGAGCACAAAGCCACCTACGCTCGAAACTTTGAGGATCTGAGTATTGGGCAGCATCATTACAGGTGGTTTGCTAATGACACTAGGAACCAGTGGAACTCTACTGAATTGCTGAGCTTCAATGTGGTAGCTACTCCAGTAATCAACAGTGTTGATGTTTCTCCAGTTCTCAAGATATCTGCAAACATTACATGCGAAGGAACCAGCAACATCAGTGAGCTAATGGATTATGTAGCTCTGCACTACAAGATAGATGGCAACTGGTTTGCAGTAAACATGACCTTTGACCAACAGACATCTCTATACTCTGTTTTGACTACTGAGTACAATCAGCTTGCAGGCAAGACCATCCAGTACTACGTAGTAGCAGAAGACAAGAACGACAACACCGTAATCTCTGAGACGTTCACTCATCAGGTTCCAGATTCCGTAGGATCAGACCTGAACAGAGACGGCATAATAGATATCTTTGACATTGTAGCTGTTGCATTACGATTTGGCGAAACGATCCCCTAAATCAGCTTCGGAAAACAATGGGCATCACCATTGACTAGGAAATCATTAGATTAGATCGTTGAACTGCTTATCCAGAAAAGTTAAGGAACCGCTACTGCATAATTCTTATATGTCGTACAGAGACGCGAAAGCCGGAGTATGATCGATTGAGCTTTGAACATCCTGTCAGTGTGCGATTCAAATGCAATAATTGCACAATATGTTGCGGCGACACTGGAAACAGAGTCAGAAACATTTTGCTTTTGAAGAGTGAAGCTGATCGAATAGCTCAAAAGACATTGAAATGGATGAGTGAGTTTGCAGACAAGATCTCAAGGTTTGAGCCTTATCTATACAGGATGAAAAAGAATAGCGGCGGCAAATGTCTTTTCTTGAAGGACAACAGATGTGCAATTTATGGAATAAGACCGTTGATCTGCAGGTTCTACCCATTCGAACTGAGAAGTGCTGGAGAGGACCAGTATGTTTTTGCTTACACTAACGAGTGTCCATGCATCGGTAGCGGTCCTAATTTGAAGAGAGAATATTTTGACAAGCTTTTCAAAAGGTTTATTAAAACCATGAAAGAAGACTTGGCAGAAGCCTAGATTTCTTTTCCGATTCCTTTCTTCTTTGCCAGCTGGTAGACCTTGTGAGCTGTGGCTATGTCTTCTATGGCTAGGCCTGTAGCCTTGAAAAGCGTGATCTCCTCGTTGCTTGTTCGCCCTTTCTTCTGTCCTGTTACTATTTCGCCGAGTTCAGCGTAGATGTCTTCTATTTTGATAGTTCCTTCGCGAATAGGTGCAGCGAAATCGCCTACGACGACTGCTTGGTCAGTGAAGTCTACAACAATCTTGTCGGTCTTGGTTAGCACGGTTGTGTCTAGCTCACGTTTATCCTTCGTATCTGCTCCAATAGCCGAGATGTGCATTCCTTTTTGGATCATTTCTCCTTTGAGGAAGGCTTCTTTTGAAGGTGTACACGTTATCACTATGTCTGCGTCTTTCACAGTTTCTTTCACTGAACTAGCAACTTCCATGTCTACATCTGTCTCCTTGGACATTGTCTTAACGTATTCTTTGCGAGCTTCCGGGATCACGTCGAACACTTTCACTTTTTTTATGTCCCGAACTTGAAGTAGTCCGAGAAGCTGTGAGCGTCCTTGCACTCCAAGTCCTATAATTGCCGCGTTCTCTGAATCTTTTCTAGAGAGATATTTGATGCCGACAGCGCCTGCCGCTCCCGTCCTTAGCAT
>JBGPAV010000057.1:0-7035 GCA_041480925.1 Bathyarchaeia archaeon
AATCTCGGGCACAACATTGATAACCACGTTCTTGCTTGGAAGCCTTCTCTTTCCTGATATTGTTACGTTCCTGACGAGTTTTGGAGCGCCAAAAAGCAAGCTGTCATAATCCTGGCTTGCACAATAGTCTGCATCTCCACGTTTTGCCAGGTGCGCTGCCTGAGCCTCTCCTTCACTGGGCGCCTGAATCCACGGTATCCCCATTAGGTTGAGAAGTTTCTTACTGTCTTCAGTCATGTAATCCTTTAATTTTGACGTGGCTTGAGCGTATGTGCGTGCTTCTTCAATCTTGCCTTCTTTGATCGCGCGCTCATATCTTACTTGGGCGTCCTGCTTGATTTTGGCACGCCTTTGGATTTCGACTTCCTTCAGCGATGGAGGCTTTCCGTCGAAGACGTAGATGGGTTTTATGCCCATCTCCACGAGATTGCTTGTCCTGTAAAGAAGCCCGCTCAGATGACTAGTCACCCTTCCCCCGCTGTCCTTCAGAGGCGTGCCGTCTGGTTGCCGGATTATTGCTAGAAACTGGTACAGAGCGTTGTAGGCATCTATGGCCATGGATTTTCCGCCCAAGTCCTCAAGCTTCACCACTGTCTTGGGAACAAGGTCGCGCAGGTTTACGCCCAAAATGACACACCGTGAAACATAGGGCTTGGCACTCTGATAATAAACTTGCTAAACTCAAACATATAAGATATAAGGAAGCTTGCCATTTACAGAAATCATCATCGGGATGGTCTCCATGGCCGAAAAGACCGCAACTATAACAATGTCAGCGTGCACAAGCTGCCGCAAGCCTATTCCGCCAGCAGTAGCAGCTACAAAGTTTTTCTGTCCAAACTGTGGCGAAATCCAGATAAGGCGTTGCGGAAAATGCCGCAAGTTCGGACGGCCATACAAGTGTCCAAAATGCGGTTTCATCGGGCCATAAGAAAATTGTGAGATGATTGACTGTGGGCAGTGTGATAATTACTTACAAGGTTTTTCCAACCGGTGTTGAAGTTAATTTTGATGATTTGAAGAAGAAGATTGAAGCAAACCTCCCGCAATACGCCACGATTGATGGATATGGCGAAGAGCCTATTGCTTTCGGTTTGAAAGCGTTGCTTATGCAGGTCAGGTTTCCGGAAGACAAGTCCGGCGTGCTTGACGACTTGGAGAAGAAGCTGGAAGGAATAAGCGAAGTAAGCCAGCTGCAGACTCTGATGGTGCGAAGGTCAAGCAAGTAACCTTTCAAGGGTCGGCTTAAACGTTTATATGAGACTCAAAGGTTTATTTCGAAACGCATTATTCAAGTAATCAAGGGAAGTGTTCTGTTTGAGTGAAGTTCAACTACGTGTCGGAGACGCAAGACAAAGAGACGTTGGAAGAGGCATAGCCCGCATAGATCAGAGAACAATGCAGAAACTTGGCATATCGGCGGGTGACGTGATAGAAATCGTGGGCAAACGGACAACTTCTGCGATAGCTTGGCCAGCCTACAGCGAAGATCAGAACCGTGAAATTCTCCGTGTAGACGGTTTCTCACGGAAAAATGCAGGCGTCGCAATAAACGAATATGTCCTCATTAAACCAGCCAAAGTTAAGACTGCTTTAAGCCTAACTCTTGCTCCTATCGACATGCGGCTAAATGTTGATGAAGATTTCACTAATTTTGTCAAGAATAGGCTGATGGAAAGGACGCTCGTGGAAGGCGACACTACGCTTGTCATGATGTTAGGTCACGCTATTCCCTTCACGGTTACAAAAACCCGTCCCCACGGCATAGTGAAGGTAACCTCCGAGACAAAGCTCACAATTTTGAACGAGCCGGCGCCAGAAGGAAAAGGGCTGCCGAGAACAACATACGAAGACGTAGGCGGCTTACACGAAGAGATGCAAAGAGTAAGAGAAATGGTTGAGCTTCCGCTGAGACATCCCGAATTGTTCCAAAGGCTTGGAATCGACCCGCCAAAAGGAGTACTGCTTCACGGCCCACCTGGATGCGGCAAAACCCTGCTGGCTAGAGCAGTAGCGAACGAGTCTGAAGCCAACTTTTTCTCGATAAACGGGCCTGAAATCATGAGCAAATTCTACGGTGAATCTGAGGCTCGGCTCAGAGAGATCTTCCAGCAAGCTCAACAGAACGCTCCAAGCATCATATTCATCGACGAGCTGGACGCCATTGCACCCAAACGTGAAGAAGTCACGGGTGAAGTTGAAAGACGTGTAGTCGCTCAGCTTCTAGCTCTCATGGACGGCTTGTCCAGCCGAGGAAACGTCATAGTGATAGGAGCCACAAACAGACCCGGCGCTCTTGATCCGGCGCTTCGCAGACCCGGAAGATTTGACAGGGAAATCGAGATAGGCGTTCCAGACAAGCAGGGCAGAAACGAGATTCTTCAGATCCACACCCGCGGAATGCCGCTTGCTGAAGACGTTGACCTGAAGAAGCTTGGCGATATGACTCATGGATACACCGGTGCCGACATGTCTGCTCTGAGCAGAGAGACAGCAATGAAAGCACTACGACGCTATTTGCCACAGATCAATCTTGAAGATGAACGTGTTCCGCCAGCCGTTCTGGAGAAAATGGAGGTAAAAATGGATGACTTCGTTGGCGGCTACAAAGAGGTCACTCCGACGGCTATGCGCGAAGTATACGTTGAAGTGCCCACGATCCACTGGACTGACATCGGCGGACTGGACGAAGTCAAACAGGAACTCAAAGAGGCAGTGGAGTGGCCGCTGAAGACCCCTGAGGTCTTCTCGAGACTCGGTATCAAACCTCCGAAGGGTATCCTAATCTACGGTCCGCCTGGCTGCGGCAAGACGCTGCTTGCTCGAGGCGTAGCGACAGAGAGCGAAGCCAACTTCATCACGATAAAAGGCCCTGAAGTGTTCTCAAAATGGGTTGGTGAATCAGAGAAGGCCATACGTGAAGTTTTCAGGAAAGCCAGAATGGCGGCGCCAGCAGTAGTTTTCTTTGACGAGATTGATTCACTTGCGCCCCGTCGAGGCGCTAGTTTTTCAGATAGCGGTGTATCGGAACGTGTGATCAGCCAACTGTTGACGGAAATGGACGGTGTGGTGACGCTCGAAGACATTGTGATTATTGCTGCCACAAACAGACCTGACCTGGTTGACCCGGCTGTGCTTCGTCCTGGAAGATTCGATAGACTCGTGTACGTGCCTGAGCCTGATGAGAAAGGCAGGTTACAGATACTCAAGATTCACACTACTGGCGTACCTCTTGCTAAGGATGTTAATCTCGCTCAGCTCGTAACCATGACAAAGAGCTATTCAGGCGCGGACATTGAAGCCGTCTGTAGGGAAGCCGCTATGCTTGCTTTGCGAAGCGACTTGAATGCTAAAGAAGTTACGATGAAGAATTTCGAGGAAGCAATGAAGAAGACTGGTCCTTCGGTTACTCCTGACATGGAGAAATGGTATAGGAGCTTCATGCAGCAAGTTCGGCAAGCTGCGAAGCCAACAACGCCTGTTGCATAGGAGAGAATGCCTTTGCCAATAAAGACTTGGAAAAGTCGCCCTGCACACTCGGTATTATTGGAGATACTGGCCAAGAAGGGCGCTGTGGTCGACACTGACCTGTTTGAAGCTTTGAAAGAAGAACTTGATGACCTAGGCTTCAAAGACTTTAACACGCTGCTGATGCGACTTGAAATAGGCGGGAAGATCCGTGCCACATCTACAGCCCGCGGAAAGAGAAGAATCGAACTCGTGACATAACTAGAGGCACTAGGTGATCTAGCGTCAAGCGTGCAGCTTATGGAAAACATGTCTGACGTTGTAGTTGTCGGAGGCGGGCCATGCGGCTCTTTTGCAGCATACAACCTTGCCAAAAACGGAGTGAACGTTCAAGTTTTCGAGGAGCACAACGAGATTGGCACTCCCTGTCACTGCGCCGGCCACTTGAGCATCAAAGGACTGAAAGATCTCGGGCTTTATCCGCTGCCTAAAGGAATAGTTGAGAACGTCTTTCGTGGAGCGACATTTCATTCACCAAAAGGAAAGGGCTTTTCCATTCGCCTTTCCTCTCCGGTAACTTGCACAGTCAACCGGGCTCTTTTTGACGGGCACATAGCAGATTTGGCGAAGAAAGCTGGCGCCCATTACCATTTAGGCTTGCGCGTGGCTTCGCTTGCAATAAAGAATAAGCAAGTGACAGGAGTGAACGTCGAGAAAAACGGTGAACAAGAATGCTTCCAATGCAAGATCGTGGTCGATGCTGAAGGAATATCTTCAAGGCTCCTGCGACAAGCAAGTTTACAGACACTTGATCGCCCAATGGTTGTCAACGCAGTAGAGGCAGAAGTTGAGAACGTTGAAAACATCGAGACTGACATGGTTGATGTTTTTCTTGGCACAGACGTTGCTCATGGATTTTATGCTTGGCTGATTCCTAAAGGTGAAGGAAGAGCAAAAATCGGTTTGGCCGCTCGTTATGGAAATCCGCGAGATCTGTTGCATAAGCTAATGCATGCGCATCCAGCAGCTTCAGAGAAGCTACGAAACGTGAGAGTGTTGCAGACTTTTTTCCATCCTGTAACCCTTGGCGGAAATATTCCAAGAACGTATACTGATGGCTTTTTGGTCGCTGGAGATGCTGCGTCGCAGGTTAAGCCCACTACTGGCGGCGGAGTCATTTTTGGAATGAATAGTGCACACATTGCCGCTGAAGTTGCGTGTGAGGCGTTGCAGAGGAACGATTTTTCTTCAGTTTTCCTGAGCCAGTATCAGAAGCGTTGGGAAAACGCTTTCGGCTTGGACATGTGGTTCATGTTGAAACTGCGGAAGACTTTGGATGCGATGTCTGATGAGGCGTTTGACAGGCTAATTAGGCTGTGCAGAACCGTCAGGTTGGATAAAGCCTTGAAGGATGTGGGTGATATTGATTTTCAGGGGCGTTCTCTTCTGCAGATTATGTGGAGTCCCAGAGTCTGGGCGGCGCTGGGTTACTTCTTCTATATTTATCTATCTGCGAATCCTTAAAATCTCGAGATCACAAACTGTAGGAAATGTTGGGAAGTTTGCATGTCTGAGTTTCGTTACAAACAGGTTATCGTTTTTCGTTCCGACTTGAAGTTGAGTAAAGGTAAGACCTCAGTTCAAGCTGGTCATGCTGCTGTTTCCGCCGCGGAGGAGGCGCGAAAACGTCACAGGGAATGGTGGGATGAGTGGATTTGGGAAGGACAGCGGAAAATAGCTGTCAAAGTGAAGAGTGAAAAAGAGTTGCTGGCGCTTGAGGAACAGTCGAAAGAGCTTGGGCTGCCCTGTGCCCTGATTGTTGATAGAGGTTTGACAGAGATTCCTCCGAACACTACGACTTGTTTGGGAATTGGGCCCGCTCCGGCTGAGAAGGTGGACAGACTTACGGGTCGGCTTCCTCTGCTTTGACGAAAGGCGTGGGCGGCTTGTCTGTTTCTGAAATTGAGAAGTCAATTGGCATTGAAGTTTACGCTACTCGTTCCGCAGGTATTGGCGGCGTTATTCGGCAAAATGTTGAAGACTTTGCTGTTGAAGAAGTGCTGGTTGACGGTTCAAAGGCCCAAATAGAACCCTCCACGAACACTGGTAAGACGCTAGGTTCTTCAGAAATTCAAAGGCATTTTTTGCTGTGTGTGTTGGTTAAACGGAACTGGGACACGTTTTCAGCTGTCAAAGCAGTTGCTGATGATCTTGGAATCAGCATGGGCCGCATCCAGATTGGCGGCATAAAAGACGCTAGAGCTGTCACGGCTCAGTATGTCACTATTGAGAATGCTCTTGTTGAAGACGTTCAAGGATTCAAGACAAGAGGCTTGGAGCTTCGTCCAGTAGGCTATTTTCACAGCCAGTTCTCATCATACTATTTGTTCGGAAATAGCTTTCAGATAATCATCAACTCCATAAACCATTCAAAATCGGTCATCAAAAAGCGGATAGATCAGACGATTCAAGAGATCCAGTCAATTGGAGGAGTTCCCAACTTTTTCGGTCATCAACGCTTCGGCACAACTAGACCCATAACACATCTTGTTGGAAAGACAATCGTCAAAGGCGACCTTGAAAAAGCTGCAATGTTATTCTTGGCTGAACCCAGCCCAAATGAACATTCAAAATCTAGAGAAGCACGCACAGAACTGAAGGAGTCGCAGGATTTCAAGCAAGCTTTGCAGAATTTTCCAAAACACCTACGATACGAGCGTCTGATGCTTAGACATTTGACGGAGAAACCAACTGATTATGTCGGTGCTTTCAGGCGGTTGCCTGTTAAACTGCAGAAACTGTTCGTTAACGCACATCAATCCTATCTGTTCAACCGTTTTCTGAGTGGCCGAATGAAGTTTGGTCTTTCGCTGAACAAAGCTGAGATCGGGGACTATGTGGTTGGTGTGGAGCGGTCTGGGTTGTCGATGATAGCGGTGCACAAGATGGTGACAGCCGAGACAGCGGCGGACATTAACAGAGCAATAGAAGCAGGAAAGATGCGTTTAGCTCTTCCAATAATGGGCTCTTGCCAGTCTTCATCAGAAGGCGCTCAAGGAGACATTGAAAAACAAATATTGGAAACAGAAGAAGTAACAACGAAAGGCTTCAGAATCAGGACGATGCCTGAGATTGCCAGCAAAGGTTCGCTGCGAGTCACTTTAACTTCGCCTATTGATTTTCTGGTGAAGAACATGTCATCTGTCTCAGCTAAGCCTTCCAGAAACAGAGTCGAAGTCAGTTTTACGTTGCAACGCGGTTCCTATGCGACCATAGTTCTTCGTGAAATCATGAAATCGGATGATCTGATAGAAGCGGGTTTCTGAGAGTTAGTTGTTTTCAGTTTATGCTGCCCAGAATGGGTTTTTCTTTCTCATTGCTTCAACATAATCGTTTAGGGCTTCTTGCTCTTCTGTTGTCAGTTTGTCTGCGAAGGTGGTTAGTAGGAGTTTTGCATGTGGTTCTGGGACCTTTACGAATAGGATGTCTTTTTCGAAGACGTGTCTTCCAACGATGGGTTTGTCCATGGAGATGGCTATTTGCATGCCTTTGTCTGCTTCAGATATA
>JBGPAV010000058.1:0-6963 GCA_041480925.1 Bathyarchaeia archaeon
CAAAGGCGGCAAAATCGTTGAGGGATATCCTAACGAGCTAGGAACCAAACTGCCTGACGCTTTTGTCTATACTGGTCTAGCTTCAGCCTTCTGCAAGGCCGGGTTCTCCGAAATAGCTCGCCGATCAAAATCCAGGCCAATCATGCGGTGTACCTTGAGGAACTGATAAGGGTGTCTCGGCTGTTCTCCAGATTTTTCAAGAGTAACTCTCGAGAAACCACTCGTTGCCGAAAAGCTTATAACCAATGTATAAAAAGTAATCACAATTGCGTTTTTTAATGAAAACTAGTTGCGTGGTCTATATGAACATTGAAAAGGAAATGATAATCGCCCTTCTTGGAAAGACCCAAAATGGACCAGTTTCACATGAAATAATCAACAAACACGCAAATGTGCCACATCAAGTTGCCGAAAAGTTGCTTCAATCACTGCAAAAAGCAGACTTGATTAATTTGAAAAACGGCAACGTCGAAACAGGAACCTTGCAGCGACTCAAACTAGCCATACGTGCTCTTACTCTCGGCGCAGACATAGAGAGAGTAAGTAGTCATTTGCGGTGGCAAGAATTTGAGACAATGACTGCTCTTGCTTTAGAGCAGAACAGATATGAGGTAACCCAGAATTTGCGCTTCAAATGCAAAGGACGTCGATGGGAAATCGATGTTGTTGGCTGCAAAAAACCTCTGATTCTTTGCGTTGACTGCAAACACTGGCATCATGCACTATCATTATCAGCGTTAGAGAGAATTGCAGTTGAACAGGTTGAACGAACGAAAGCTCTGGCTGATTCATCGCCTAATCCTGCTTTTAAATCGATAAATGGTTACTTCGAAGGCGCAAAGATTGTTCCGATTGTGCTGTCATTGATGGATTGCAGGTTCAAGTTCTATGAAAATGTTCCAATAGTGCCCATTCTGCAAATTCAGGACTTCCTCAATCAGCTTCCCGAATATATCGAAAGAATTGCACATTTTACCGTTTCAGGCTATCATTTCCAAAATAGGTTTTCTGGCAAATCTTAACGCTGGATAGATACTTAGAGCGAATGTGAACAGTGAAGCGATCACTATCCATGCCGCTATCTTCACAATCGTGTAACCTGTGATCAGGGGTTGCGGGATCAGTATCAAGAGTACAATAGTTGTGCCCAGCACAATTCCGGTAGCTAAACTGGAGATAATAAACAGGAAATTCTGGACGGCAACAATCTTTATGACCATGTATGGCTTGGCTCCAATCGATCGCATGATGGCAAATTCTTGACGTTGCTCAGTTAACGCGAGCATAACGTAGCCTACTAGGTACAGCGTCGCTGAGACAAGTAATAGTAATGGCAAAAGCGTCGCTGTGGACCAGAGACCAGCTAGGTATTCAAGGCTTCGAGCAAGAGAAGTGTTGAGCTCGTATACTGTGAACGATGGTGCAACAGCCTCAACAGCTATTTGCATTTGCTCCAAGGTAGAGTCATAGTTGCTATCTGAAACATTGATCTTGGCCACTATGAGGTTTGGCTTGTGCACGCCTGCTATTCTCTGTAGAACATTAAGGGGCACATACGTCACATTTCCGCTGTTCAACGGATCAATGCATGTGGCCACAATGCGAAAACTGTTTTCAAACACCACTATGTTTTGGATCAGCGGTTCAGAGAACATACTCAAAGCTATGGTGTCGCCAATTATTGCCTCAGATCCCTGGCTGTCTTTCAAGGGTTCGCCATTCAGAAACCGTTCGCTCATGATTCCGGAAGGTTCAATGCCTACAATCAATGAGGTGCCCTTGCGGTTGTCTCCAACCGATGTTGTTTTTCCTGTTTCCTGCTCAAGTACAATTCCTTTGATCTCTCTGACTTGGGTTTCAACCATTAGGCGACTTTCTATGGCAAGTCCAGAAATATTTTCAAGCTCAGCCAAGAGTTCATCAGGCACGCAATATCTCTGATCGCTATAATTGAACGGCTGAAACGCCTTTTCTTCATAGAAACTTGCTAGCAGTGTTTCATATTTTTCGCACATTTCCTCATGAGCTACGACTATTACATTTGAACCAACGGCACCTTCAATCCAGCTCTTGGTGGTTTCACTAGCAACTATTCCCCCTCCAACAGAAATCGTTAACAGAGTGAAAACAGAGATCAGACAAAGGACTGTCCGCAGAGACGATGACTTGCGCCGAAACAAGCTACGAACTGCGATCTTCACAATTAGACCTGCCTTGGCGCTGCCTCTAAAATCAGATTCCTTACTTATTCCAAGAGCGTAACTTGGAGACAGAACTCTTGCAGGGACCAGTTTTGTTGAGTCTAAAATAGGTTTTGCACCCAGAACTACGGAAAGAACGAAAAAGAGGACAAAAACAAGAAGCACAAGCCAAAGATTTGCCAATCCCTGAGTAGATGAGCTACCGAAATTCATGAAAAATGCAGAGAAAACATAATCAAATATTAATCCTGTTGCTATCCCGAGGCAACATCCGACGAAGGCAACCATTAACAATTCATATAAAAAATATCCAAAGACCAACTCATTTGGGCATCCCGCGGCTCTCATTAGCCCAATGTCTTTCATACGCTGATAAATCATCATAGAGGCTGTGAATGATATTATTGTAGCACCAGCAATGAACGAAACAAAGCCTATGAACAAAATAAATCGCGAGAAAATCACTGACAAACCCGATGAAATTCTATCCTGAGAAGTGGAGAGTATTCCAATGCCCATTTTTTCAGCAAACAGTAAAAGAAACAATACTGAGGACACACACAAAGCTACCGTAATGATTGCCAAGGCAGTCTGAAATTTTCTTCGCAGTAAATCATTGATTGAAAAAGCGGTAATGCTCATCTCAACCAACCAACTTCGTTTGATCTAGGCGCAGTTTCCTGTCCGACAGCTTTAGAATTTTCTCATCATGAGTAGCCACAATTAGAGTCTTTCCATTTTGCTTGGCTTCACGAAGAATTTCAATGATTCTCAAACCTGTCTCAGTATCGAGGTTTCCAGTAGGCTCATCTGCGAGAAGAAGAAGAGGCTCGTTTGCTAAGGCCCTAGCAAAGGCGATGCGTTGTTGTTCGCCTCCACTGACTTGGAACGGAAAGTGCTCAGCTCTGTTCTTCAAATGAACTTTGGTCAGCAGTTCTTTGACGCGTTCGTCAATGAACTCAGGTGATTTTCTGAGCCATTCCATGGGAAACGCTATGTTTTCTGCTATCGTCAGGGTTGAAATAAGGTTGTAGGATTGAAACACAAAACCAATGTTATTGCATCTGAAAATTGATAAAGCATCTTCATCTTTAGCTCCCAAATCATCGTCAAGTATCTTAATGCTTCCATTTGTTGGTTTGTCAATACCTGCGATCAGGTTCAGCAATGTTGTCTTTCCAGAACCAGAAGTGCCAGTTATGGTCACAAATTCTCCTTCCTTAACATCAAAACTCAAATTCTCTAGAACTTGCACGTGAATGTTGTCAACATAATATGTCTTGGATACGTTTATGGCCGAGACCGCGGCTTTCATGTTTTTCAAACGATCAGTTTCCTGCTTCAAGGCCAAAATTGCCTCTGTCTCTTTTAAGTATTCTTGCTTTTTCTGGAAGTTTGCCTTTTTCCCATTCTTTCCAGTCGATTTCTTTGAAAATCCATTTTTTGCCCAGATGTGCTGCTAGTATTGCGTGTTTGTGGGTGTTATCTGTTGGAATGAGTTCATTCAAAAATCTAAAGAGTTTGTCGATTTGCTGCTTAGGAAAGTATGCATAATAGCTTACGTTTTTCACTTCAAACGCGTAGATGTGCTCGCCTTTTCTTGCCATAACATCTGGCAAAGGGTTTAGGCTGGGGTTGCTTACAGGAACGCGCACAGAATTGTAACCATTTTTCTGCAGGAGCTTTACGAGAACGTTTTCGCTGTAAAATCCTCGCTTCCGCCATCTTCGGATTTCTGCCTTATCAACTTCTCTCATAATGGGGTGGGGAGCTCCTAGGCTGACGGAGTTCCAAAGGGAAACAATCTTCAGAGCCTAAGAGCCTTTACGGTTTTCTACGCTTATAAGCCTGCAATGGGATCTGCAGCATCGATTTCTCGACTAAGCATTCTCTGAGATACTCATCCAATGTTGCTGCAGGCACGACTCCTATACTGTAGTCTTTTATGTCGATCGAATGATCAAAGTTCTTCTGTGGTACCACGACTTTTTTGAAGCCCCATGCTTCAGCAGCCTTGATCTTCTCGTAAACGCCGCCCACGGCTGTGATCTGAATTGAATCTCCAACACCTAGGTTGATTTCTCCTGTGACCGCTACGTCCTGTCTCACTGGCTTCCCTTCGATCATAGAGCATAACAATATGGTCATCGTGACACCTGCAGACGGACCATCCACGCCATAGGATTGCGCGAAGTCGATGTGAGTCAGATAGTCTTGAGCTATGTCTACACCATATTTTTGTAAGATTACACTTCTAACTTTGGCAATGCTGTCCGAGATGAAACTTTGGCCTTTCGCCACGCCAGTGACCTTGTAGTATCCTTTGAACGGATAAGTTCGTGGCAGATCGCTTCTTTTAACCATGTTTGCCTTGACGTTCAGTACGCTGCCAGTCATTTCGCCGCTGAATGGATCTTTCACGACTGCTAAGCCGTGTATCTGTCCAACCATGCTCCCTTGAGTCTTTATTTCCAGCAGTTTACCTCTCTCGTTCATGTCGTGTTCCAATATCTGTCTTTCAATAGTCTTGCAGTGTTGTTCGATGGCTTCTCTGACATGTCTACTTTCAACAATTTTTGCGTCTTCGTTGATGGCGAGCGTTGCTGCTGTCTTGATTATTGAAATCAGCGGTCTGAATCTCGTCGTAAGAGCATCTCTTTTGTTACTTCTTCGTCTGCCTTCCTCCACCACTTCTTGGCATGCGTCTCTGCTGAATGGTGGAAGGTTAAATCTTTTGACCTCTTGAGCTACGAACTGGACATACTTGCGCTTGTTTTCTACTGTGCCAAGCATATCATTGTTCATTCTGACGACCTTGCCATATCCGTAGATGCGATCCATTAATGCGGGGTGAATCTGACTGATGCTGTCAAAGTTTCCGGCGGCTACAAGGAAAGTTATGGTTGGAACCGGCTCTGTTGAAACTGCCATGGCTGCTGTGTCGCCGCCATGTAGTCTGCCTCTCAATGTAATCGGTAACTGACCGTCTTCAAGCACTGTAAGCAGCGTTATTGCTTCTTCAGGATCTAGGTTCTTTACTTCGTCGATGTATAGTATGCCCATTGAGGCGACGTGAACGTCTCCCGCAGACACTCTTTGGTGTTCTGGTGTGCCTAGGCCGCCTGTTTGATATGGGTCCCATGCTATTGAACCGAACAGCTGTGCGCTTCTGTGGCCTGTTGCATCCACGAATGGTGCACGTTCTGGGCTGTTGTCGACTACTAGCTTCGGAACGTCGGATTGCTGTGCGCCTCCAATTCCTTTGAGGCCCCCTGCTCCCATGAGACGAGAGAGCCACCAGATGAAGACTCCAAAGAAGATCAGACTTCCTCCTGGAATGAACGTCAACGGAACAAGCCCGACGAATCGTTCAATCAGGTAATCTGCGAAGCTGCTGTGATAGTACTCTTGCAATGTTTCGCCTAGAAAGTTCGGGTTCAGGCTCCATGTTTGCCAAGCTTGAAACATGAAGTAGAAGCCTAAGGATATCAGAACTAAGCCCATCATTACCAGAAACAATTGTAAAGCTTTCAAACCAATCTTGGTTGTGAATTTTCGCTTAAATTCCTTAAGCTGTTCCACCTGCAGAATCTTTTTTCCTTCGCCTGCTTTAGTTATCGAAACCATTGGCTGACTAGGCAGCGCGGGGTTCTTCCAGCACAGAGCGTCATAAAGCTTTATTCCGTTCTCTTTGTATGTCTGTGTTAACTTCTCGGCCAAGGCTCGTCCAATCAGCGACTTGCCTGTACCAGGATCTCCCAGAAGCAGCAGGTACGGCCCTGGACTTATCACTGTTTTAGCTGTTGACTTATCTTTGCCGGCTTTGCTCCAACCTTCGTGCCACTTGTTCCGCTCAAGATATTTGAGCTTGTGAACCCACTCATCTAAGCAGAGGAAACACTCTTTCAATGCTTGCTCTTGACCTATTGCCCAGTTAATGAGATTGTCGTCAACCGGAAAACCTTCAGTGCTCTTGAAGGCGTCCCAGTCCCACTGGACAGTCATCTTTCTCCCACTGACGGTTCGCTCAAGTGTTTCTACGCCTTCTCCAAAACTGTCGAGAGTCAAGTTTAGCACCTTCCGTTTCGTCTATCTCAAGATATGGCTGCCAATTATTAAAGCGGTTATTTCCAAACTCGCAATATGAAAAACCCGATAACATGTAAAGGTTTGACCCAAAAAAGTCTTCTAGCGGAGCTAAGCTACGAACACTCGAATCAATTCTATTGCTCTTCTAAGCTACTGAAAACGTCTTTCCATGAAAACAGCCCAAATTCAGGCCTGTTTTCCATCGAAAGCCAAGGTACACAAAACTTGCCTGTGTTTGTTTGCCAAACTAAAAATCGAAAGCCACGATTCAAGCCTAAAACAGTAAAAACGGCAAAATTATGCCTTTTCTTTTGAGCCTTTGCCGCTTGGGCATGGAGATGGCCGTGGCGTATATAAAACCCGTTGAAAATCTCCATCCGAAGACCTCTTTACCGAAAAAGGTCTATCAAAAAGGCGAATTTGGTATTAGTGAACCTTTTGAGGGGTTTATCTAAGCTCTTCTTGAAAAAAAAGGCTATACGATGGCTCTTCGATTTTTAGGTGTATGTATCTTGAAAGTGATTTGTTTGGCAAAAGAGGCGTTTCTACGGCTTTATTTTTCGAAGTCTATGGTGGTATTTGTTTAGGTGCTAACCGCATGATCCTCGCAACGTCTAAAGGTAGGCAAATCTCTATTCTTCCTCGCTTGATTGTGTAATCTGGGTTCTCAAGA
>JBGPAV010000059.1:0-6917 GCA_041480925.1 Bathyarchaeia archaeon
ATTACGGAGAGATAATGATGCCTTTCAGAGTCATGGGCCAGAAGGCTCTAGAGAAGATCAAAGATCTGCCGATTGACGTGATCGCTCCAAGCCACGGACCTATACACAGGAACCCGGCACGCATTCTCAATGTGTACAGAAAATGGTCCAATGGAGAGACCAAGCAGAAAGCTATAGTTGTGTACGTGAGCATGTGGGGAAGCACCGAGAAGATGATCAAGCCAATCGTTGACACATTGGCTTCTGAAGGCATCGAGGTTGCCCTTTACAACTTGACGGTCTCGGATATTGGCGATGTGGCGAAGGACTTGGTTGATTCCCGAGTCATTGTTCTAGGCGCGCCAACAGTGCTAGGTGGGGCTCACCCATTAGCTGTTTACGCTGCATATTTGGTGAAGGCTTTGAAGCCTCCAGCAAAGTTCGGAGCCGTCTTGAGTTCGTATGGTTGGGGCGGAGGAGCTATAAAAAACATTCAAGAAGTCCTCGGACCATCCAAACTTGAAATAGTTGGAGCTTTAGAGATAAATGGTCCACCTTCCGAGGAAGACATAAAGCAAATAGTTGATTTAGGCAAGACTATTGCCAACAAGATAAAGGAGTCGCCTTAATGAGCGAGATGCACGAAGACAAAAAGAGAATTCTGAAAGAGATTCTTAGACAGCTTCATTCTGGAGCTTCACCAGAAGAGCTCAAGGAGAAATTCAAGCATGTTCTGAAAGACACAAGTTCCGAGGACATAGCTAGAATTGAGCAGGAACTTGTCAAAGAAGGAATGCCCCGGGAACAGCTTCAGAAGCTATGCGACGTTCACTTAGCCGTGTTCGCTGAACAGGTTCAAGGACAGGAGATACATCTTGCGGCAGGGCATCCAATTAACATTCTGATGGAAGAGCACAGAATAATGCTGGAACGCGCAGACAGGTTGAAAGTTCTGGTTGGCATGATTGAGAAAGCGTGCGATGTGGTCTATGTTGGCGACGCGTTGAAAGAGCTTCAGGAAATTGCGAAAGATTTTGCTGATTCAGAGAAGCATTACCTGCGCGAAGAGAACGTTCTCTTTCCCACTTTGGAGAAGCATGGCATAACAGAACCTCCCGCAGTAATGTGGATGGAACACAACCAGATAAGGGAAGTAAAGAAAAACCTTCAAAGCTTGGTTGAGAAATGGAATACAATACATTTCGACGAGTTCAAAGCGAAGCTGGCGGATGCTGCTGAACCCTTGTGCGAGATACTTCCCAGTCACTTTTTCAAGGAGAACAACATACTTTTTCCAACAGCGTTGAAAGTGATAACGGATTCTGAGTGGATTGATGTTCGAAAGGAGTTCGACGAGATCGGTTATTGCTGTTTCACGCCTAAGACTCTCATAGAAGCAACTCAAGCCACCGTAGCCGAGAAGCCTAAGGCGGCAACCGAACAAGAAGGTACAGTGCAGTTTGAGACTGGCCGACTTACAAAAGAAGAGATTGAAGCTATTCTGGACACGGTTCCGCTGGACATTTCTTTTGTAGATGCTAATGATCAAGTCAAGTATTTCAATAAAGCTGAGAAGCGAATCTTCGTAAGAACTAGGGCTGTGCTTGGCAGGAAGGTGCAGATGTGCCATCCGCAGAAGAACATTCACGTTGTTAACAAGATAGTTGAAGCGTTTAAAACTGGAAAGAAGGATGTGGCTGAGTTCTGGATAACTTTGGATAACCGATTTGTGCACATACGTTTCTTTGCAGTCAGAGATAAGAATCGAAGATACTTGGGAACTCTTGAAGTTGTTCAGGATGTGACAGATATAAGAAAGCTTGAAGGACAGCGAAAGTTACTGGATTGGGAGCAGTGACAAAGCTTTACTCTATTTAAGCTGCGTTGTGATAACAGCATGCATTATCATGTGCCAAGCTCAAGTGCTGCTGTATTTTACAAGTTTCCTACATAAACCATAATACTTTCAGGACAATAATAGAATATGCGTGAGAGAAGTGAGAGTCAAAAAATCTAATACAATAATTCTGGTCATGATTCTCGTTTGCGTCTTTGGCTTGGTATTTAGGGCTCAACTAGCGCGCTCCTCGATTAATGCGCAAACCGTGACACCATATGCAGTTGATGCTGATCCTCCCATAATCGAGATACCTAGTCAGCAGCCGCCAGTTGATATTGTTGCGCCGGGACAAGACGTGATTGTTTGGGTGAATGTGACTGATTCTGGAAGCGGTGTCAAGAACGTCACTTTGTCCTATACGACGAACAATGGAACAAGCCTGGAGACACTTATAATGGTTCTTAACGAAACTGTAGGTTTCTACGAGACAACGATACCTGGCCAGCAGGCAGAAACCACCGTGCGATACACGATCACAGCCTTCGACAAAGAGGAAAACAGTGCAACCCTAAATCTGACATGTACATCCTGCACATACACAGTGCTCCCAGAATCGTTGCTAGTGGCCTATCTGCTGTTATTCATGGCAACGAGCGCATTTGCTGTTGTGTTGGCGAAAAAGAAAATGATGCTTCCAGGTTAGTCACCAATGCTTCTTTTCAACATTTGATTGATGACTAATTGTATCTGGTTGTGACTTTCTTTCATTTTTCAATGATAAGTAAATGTGCAACCCGATAAGTAAGCGAATCTGGCGGGAAGCCTCTAGTATGAAAGCGGCAATCTGGGCTGATGGCTTGAGTTCATAGGAAAGGTTTTTAGTTTAGTTGTCGTATGAAAGTCTGCAAACCGCTTAGAATACACTGTGAGGATGATATGAATGTCCGTATTTGCAGCGCCAGGCGCTTACGACCGTGCCATTACCGTTTTCTCTCCAGATGGACGGCTGTTTCAAGTAGAATATGCCATGGAACTTGTTAACCGTGGCGCCACGATTCTGGGAATAAGATGTGCTGAAGGAGTAGTTTTGGGTTCAGAGGAAAATGTTGAACCCCTTGAAGAAGCAGAGTTTTCTTGGAAGCTTTTCAAGGTAGACGAGCACATAGGCGCTGCTATAGTGGGTTTAAGTTCAGACGCTAGGATTCTGATAGATCAAGCACGAGTCTACGCACAGAGCAATAAGCTCACGTATGATGAGCCGATAGATGTCGAAGTGGTGACTAAGAGAATAAGTGACATAAAGCAGATGTACACGCAGCATGCAGGCGTGAGACCGTTTGGGGTTTCGATAATTTTCGCCGGAGTAGACAAGACAGGAGGCCGCATATTTTACACTCACCCAAGCGGAACCTATCGGGGTTACAAGGCCACAGCAATAGGAGGCGGAAGAGAAACTGTGCTCGGCATTCTTAAAGAAGAACATCGCGAAGACATGAGTCTAGACGACGTCACAAAGTTGGCTGTAAAGTGTCTGACTAAAGCACTTGAAGCAAGACAGTTACCGCTCAGAATAAAGATAGCCGTCATCCCTCTGGAAACAAAGAAGATGGAAATGCTAAGCGTCGAAAAAATCGAAGGCATCATAAAAGAGCTAGGCGTAGGGCAAGTGAAAGAGGGATGAGTGAAAAGTACACTGTTGCGCGGATAACGAAAGACAACGATCACTTCGAAATTCTCGTAAAACCCCAAAAAGCACTTGACTACCGAACAGGCAAAGTGGCAGGAGTAACCGAAGTCATAGTTTCTGAAACCATTTATTCAGACGCAAACAAGGGCACACGCGCTTCAGAAGAGAATTTGCGCAAAGCCTTCGGAACAACAGACTCGCTAAAGATCGCAGAGACAATATTGAAGACTGGAACAGTGCAGCTCACCACAGAGCAGCGCAGAAAGATGGTTGAAGAAAAACGGAAGCAAATCGTAGACTTTATATCTAGGCAAAGCGTGGACCCGAGAACCAATCTTCCTCATCCGCCGATGAGAATAGAGAATGCCATGGAGCAAATTCACTATCCGATTGATCCTTTTAAGCCCGTTGAGGAACAGGCAAGAGACATCGTTAAACTGTTGCGACCAATACTGCCGCTCAAGATGGAGCAAGTCTCAGTAGGCGTCACTATACCTGCCCAGTATTCGGCAAAGGGTTACGGAGCGATCAAAGGATTTGGAACGATAAAGCGTGAAGAATGGCGTGCAGACGGCTCATGGTCTGGTGTGCTCGAAATGCCCGCAGGGCTGTATGCACCTTTGTTGGAAAAGCTTGGTGAAGTAACAAAAGGAAGCGGAGAAGCAAAAATCATCTCGTAACAGGATGTTGTTAAGTGGTAGGTGAAGTATTATGCCAACATTTTATGAACCAAAACAGATTGTAACACCAGGAGACCTGCTCGCTGAAGGCGATTACCTGGCAGGAGAAAACACGTACGTTGAAAACAAAGTGATATACTCTTCAAGATTAGGACTCGTGGAGTATGATAACAAGAAAGTAAACGTCGTAGCTCTGAAGGGCTTCTACATTCCGCGTATTGGAGACCTCGTGATAGGAACAGTCACAGAAGTCGGATTCAACGGCTGGACAATAGACATAAATGCCCCGTACAAGGCTTTTCTGAGACCATCAGATGTCTTGAGCCGACCATTCAAACCACAGAAAGATGAACTGTCTGAAGTTCTGAACGTCGGAGACTTGGTTGTCGCTAAAATAATCTCATACGACAGATCACACGACCCACAACTTACCGTGGCAGAGCCTGGGCTGGGAAAAGTCACACGCGGACAAATTTTGAAGATCACACCAACAAAAATCCCGCGAGTAATAGGCAAGAAGGGTTCAATGATCACAATGATAAAAGAGGAGACAGGATGCCAGATAATTTTGGGTCTTAACGGTGTCGTACTCATCACAGGAAAAACTCTTGAAGGTGAGCAAGCCGCTTTGGTGGCCATTCGAAAAATTGAAGAGGAATCCCACACGAGCGGCCTAACAGATCGTATAACCCAGATGCTGAAGAAAAACAAACCAGCAGAGGAGGAAAACAAGAATGAATGAAAAACCCGAGAAACTAATCGATAAGAAAGGACTGAGACTTGACGGAAGAAAACCGGACGAGCTAAGACCCATAAAACTTGAGGTTGGAGTAATACCGAACGCTGACGGTTCAGCGTACATTGAACAGGGAAAGAATAGGATACTTGCAGGCGTCTACGGTCCAAGAGAAGTGCATCCGAAGCATCTTGCTCTTCAAGATCGGGCGGTGCTGAAGTGCCGTTACCACATGGCACCCTTTTCTGTTCAAGAACGCAAGTCTCCAGCGCCTTCAAGAAGAGAAATAGAGATCTCAAAAGTGATCCGGGAGTGTCTCGAACCGTCCGTTTTTGTGGAGTATTATCCGCGGACAATGATTGACGTGTTTATTGAAGTTCTGCAAGCGGATGGTGGAACAAGATGCGCCAGTATAACTGCTGCGTCACTCGCTTTGGCTGACGCTGGAATCCCGTTAAAAGACTTGGTTGTTGCCTGCGCGGCTGGAAAAGCAGATGACACGATTGTTCTGGACCTGATGGATGAAGAGGACAAGCTGGGCAAGGCAGACGTTCCAGTAGCATTAATGCCGAGTCTTAATGGGATAACGTTGCTTCAGATGGATGGCAAACTTACCCATGAAGAGTTCGAGACAGCCGTCAACATGGCCATTGAAGGATGCAAGAAGATCTACCTGATGCAGAAGGAAGCGTTAAAAGCCAAATACATGGGTATAAAGGAGGAGGCTGAAGAATAATGGCTAGCGTCGTAACCCGCATAAAACGGAAACAGATCGTGCAACTGCTTGAGAAAGGAAAACGCTTGGACGGTCGCGAACTGACAGATTACCGCGAACTCAAGATCGATCAAGGGATAATTGAACGCGCAGAAGGCTCAGCCAGAGTGCGCCTTGGAAAAACCGAAATCGTAGTTGGCACGAAGGTCGAGATGGGCGAGCCATTCTCGGACACGCCGAACGAAGGTGTCTTGACAGTGAACGCTGAGCTCGTGCCGCTGGCTTCACCCAAATTTGAAGCCGGACCGCCTGATGAAAACTCAATCGAGCTTGCGAGAATTGTGGACAGAGGAATCCGCGAGTCAAAAGTCATTGACACGGAGAAGCTTTGCATTGAAAAGGGAAAGAAGGTTTTCGTCGTCTTTGTGGATGTTTACGTGCTGAACCATGATGGGAACTTGATTGATGCTTCGGCTTTGGCTGCTGTAGCGGCGTTGCTGAACACGAAAATGTCCAACTATGAAGTCGAAGACGGCGAGGTGAAACTGAAGTCAGGTTACACTCAGCTTCCGATAAAACAGCGCCCAATAACTGTGACGTGCGCCAAAATCGGCGAAAAACTGGTTGTTGATCCCGGACTGGAGGAAGAGCAAGTGATGGACGCAAGATTGTCAATGGCGATTGATGACGACGGAGACATATGCGCTATTCAGAAAGGCGGCACAGGATACTTCACGCCTGAACAGGTGATAGAAGTGTCCAAGCTGGCTAAAGATAAGGCTAAGGAGATGCGCAAGAAGCTGGACTGGTGAATTGGCCGTGGGAAGAACCAAGAAGGCTGGACCCGCAGGCGGATTGGGAGTACGCTACGGAGCAACAGTGAGAAAACGGTACATCAAAGTCATTGAGGAATTGAGGAAGCCTCACTCCTGCCCTCAATGTGGACTGCTACGAGTGAAACGCGAAAGCGTAGGCGTCTGGAAATGCAGAAAATGTGGCTACACATTCACAGGTGGAGCATACACGCCGACAACAAAACTGGGCATAGTAGCAAAACGAGTTGCCAAAGGCGCCCCAACAGAAGAAGCATTGAAGACACCAGAAGAAACGCCTGCTGAAGAAGAAACAGCATAGCTTCAAAACAACCGCTCAACTTTCTCGTCTATCTCATTCAAGTCTCCTTTTATTCTTTTTACTCAATGGCGAGATGTATATTGTGAAGGCGAAAGCTCTTGTGCGTCTCAAGTTTCCTTCCAAGAAGCACTTGAATATAGTTTTCA
>JBGPAV010000060.1:0-6778 GCA_041480925.1 Bathyarchaeia archaeon
AAAGCGAAAGGCAGAGTTGAAGTTCCACCCAAACCCGGAATCCATCCTCAGAAAGACGCGTTCATTCACGCCATGCCGGCTTACTTGTCTCAAATGAAGTTGGCGGGCGTCAAATGGGTCAGCGGCTTTCCCGAAAACCCCGAACGTGGTTTACCATATATTTCAGGACTACTGATTCTGAATGATGTTGACACTGGTTTCCCAATATGTGTCATGGACTGCACTTGGGTGACCGCGAAACGAACAGGCGCAGCAACAGCGGTAGCAGCAAAATACCTAGCCAAAGAAGACTCGAAAACGCTGGGCATTCTTGGGTGTGGAGCCCAGGGTAGAAGCAACCTCGAAGCACTGTCAACTGTATACAAGGGATTAGAAGAAGTCAAGGCCTACGATGTTAGCAAGGAGAATTTGCAGAGATACGTTAGAGAGATGGAAGCTAAACACGGTTTGAAGGTAGTTTCCGTTAACTCACCTAAGAAAGCTGTCGAAAACTGCGACATAGTGGTTACGGCTGGCCCGATACTGAAACATCCTACGCCTGTGATAGAAGCTACGTGGTTCAAAGATGGCTGCTTTGCCTGTCCGCTGGATTTTGATTCTTACTGGAAGTCAGAAGCCATGCACTCTATGAACAAGTTCTGCACCGACGATGTTGAACAGCTTGAGTATTATAGAACTCAGGGATATTTCGCAGGCATTCCAAATGTGTACGCCGATCTCAGCGAAATCGTGAGCGGGAAGAAGATGGGACGGGAAAACCCTGAGGAACGCATAATGTCAATGAACTTGGGACTTGCAATAGAAGATATGGCAACAGCGAAACTCGTATTTGAAAAGGCACAAAAGAAAGGAATAGGAATCAATCTACCATTATGAGTTGTTGCGCAATTTGCTGATTTACGCTTCAAGTTGAGCGGGCATCTTTTTGCGAGAAACAATCCTGCTAAAACAGTCTTCAAAGCCTGTCTTCCTTCTATTGTGTATAGTCGAACCCTATCGTGTTTTGATGCTGCGTTGTCTGCCTTTTCGAAATGATTATAGGTGTGTATCAGCACTCCCAGATAGAACCTGTGGCTGTTACCCTGCTTGAAAAGTGAGTCTTCATGAGACAAAATGGGTGAGATTTGCATGATTGAAAAAGAGAAACCAGCCAAAAACACAAGCGGGGTGGCGACAGTAACTAACACAGAGATTCTTTGTTCACCGATAGACGATCTATTGCATAGCTTTGGGACTTCCCAATCAGGTCTTACATCTGAAAACGCATCAGTGCTTCTGAAGACGTATGGTAGAAATGAAGTGGCAAAGACCGAGAAAAAGGCAGCCATAGTCAAGTTTCTCCTTTACTTCAAGAATCCGCTTGTTTTGATACTTTTGATCGCAGGTATCATTTCGGGTATGCTGGGCGAGCTGTTAAATTCCATAATCATCTTCTCAATGGTGTTGCTAAGCCTAGCACTAACATTCTTCCAAGAATCTAAAGCCGAAAAGGCAGCTCAAGAGCTGAAAGAAAGGGTTGCTGTCACTGCAGCCGTTATCAGAGACGGCCGCAAATTGGAAATAAAACCTTCGGAAATCGTTCCAGGCGACATAATATCTCTTTCAGCAGGCGACATTGCTCCTGCCGACGCAAGAGTGATCAATGCTAAGGACTTTTTCATAGATCAATCATCATTGACAGGTGAATCGTTTCCAGTTGAGAAAACTGCGGGGCCTCTCAAACCTGAAAGTGTTTCCAGCGTGACTGAATGGGCTAACTATCTTTTTATGGCAACTTCAATTGTGACCGGGTCAGCGACTGCCGTTGTTGTTAAAACTGGCAGTTCAACAGAGTATGGCAAACTTGTAAAGAGAATCGTTGAAAGAAGGCCTGAGACCGAGTTTGAGAAGGGGTTAAGAAGATTCGGTTACATGATTATGCAAGTAACCTTCTTGCTTGTGGCATTTGTCTTTCTGATAAACGCTGTAAGGTACGGTGGCGACCGTGTTCTCGATTCATTCCTCTTCGCTGTAGCATTAGCTGTAGGATTGACGCCTGAGCTTCTGCCAATGATCATGTCGATAAACCTCTCAAAAGGGGCTCTTGCAATGTCCAAAAAAGGCGTGATCGTGAAGCGTCTGGCATCGATTCAGAATTTTGGCAATATGGACATTCTGTGCACAGACAAGACTGGTACGCTTACTGAGAACAAGGTAACGTTGATGCTTCACGTGGACATTGAGGGCAATGACGATGAAAAGGTTCTGTTGTACTCTTTTCTGAACAGTAACTATCAGACAGGTCTCAAGAGTCCTTTGGATGGAGCAATACTGGCACATCAGGAAGTTAGAATAGAAGGTTATCAGAAAATCGACGAGGTTCCATTCGATTTTACTAGAAGAAGAGTTTCGGTAGTAGCAGAATGTAGCAGAGAGCGATTTTTCATAACCAAAGGCGCGCCTGAAGAAATCGCCAAAATTTGTCTGTACTATGAGGACGATGAAAAAACATTCGACATTACTGATGCAGTTCAGAGAAAAATCGAGCAAAAATACTACGATTTGAGCGCCGAGGGATTCCGAGTCCTAGGCATAGCTTACAAGAAAGTCAAAGAAGAGAAGTCTACCTACTCAGTCAATGATGAAAGTGACATGGTTTTCTTAGGCTTTGTCGCATTCATGGACCCGCCCAAAGCAACAGCTAAGGAGTCACTGCAACTGCTGAAGAAAAGTGGAATAGAACTCAAGATCCTTACAGGCGACAACGAACTGGTGACAAGGAAGGTCTGCGAACAGCTTGGTCTAGACGTGAAAGGAGTCGTACTTGGAAACGACCTCGCCAAGATACAGGATGAAGCGCTTGCGAGAATTGTTGAAGAAGCCAACATCTTTGCAAGAGTGACACCTGCTCAGAAAGACAGAATAATAAATGCCCTAAAAAGCAACGGTCATGTCGTCGGCTTCCTAGGAGACGGCATAAACGACGCCCCCTCCATGAAAGTAGCGGACGTAAGCGTGTCAGTTGAAAACGCTGTGGACGTAGCCAAGGAATCCGCCGACATAATACTTTTGCACAAAGACCTGCGTGTGCTGGAAGAAGGAGTCTTGGAAGGCAGAAAAACCTTCGGTAACACAATGAAGTACATCATGATGGGCGTTAGCTCAAACTTTGGAAACATGTTCAGCGCAGCCGGCGCATCAATGTTCTTGAATTTCCTGCCCATGCTTCCAATACAAATACTTCTGAACAACTTGATGTACGATCTTTCCGAGCTAGCCATTCCTGTTGATAACGTTGACCCGGAATACATTGAGAAACCAAAGAGACTTGACATTTCATACGTGCGCAATTTCATGATCTATTTTGGGCCAATAAGCTCAATCTTCGACTTTCTGACATTCTACATAATGTTGCATGTCTTCAACGCTTGGAATAATGCGCCACTCTTTCAGACAGCTTGGTTTATCGAATCCCTGTGCACGCAAACCTTGGTAATATTCGCGATAAGGACAAGAAGATCGCCATTCTTCAAGAGTAGACCCAGCAAGTATTTGCTACTCAGCAGTCTATCCGTTGTCATTTCAGCCATGTTGTTGCCGCTCACGCCGATTGGCGACTGGTTCCAGTTTGAAGATCCGCCGTTCACCTTCTATGTTTTCCTCGCAGCATTCGTGATTGCATACTTGACGCTAGTGGAGACTTTGAAACGGCAATTCTACAAGCGATATGCTCACCGCTTGGAGCAAGTCCTTGTTCCTCAAAAGCTGCTTCCTCAGATCACTTCTACTGTGCGATTGAACCAGAATGTTGTTGCACTGATCGGCTTGCGCTTTGAGAACGAGATAACAATAGATTCACTGATTGACGAACTGAAGGCAAGCATCAATTACCCAGTAGAATCAGAACAAATCATTCGTACACTTCACATCCTTAGAAAGGCAGGACTAATAGAGACTGACTGGCGCAAACGTATTATCACAAGAAAAGACGCTGTGAAAGATTACATCGCAAAACATTTTGCCGGAGAGTTTTGGAAAGCGACAGCCGGGGACTGGCAGAGCATAAGCTCCACAATCCAAAGAAAACATGGCAAGCTCAACCCTGAAGTTGAAAAGCTTCTCAAGGCGAAATAACCAAGCAGAATTGAATACTCTCAGTCTATCGTCTTTAACAGATCTGAGCGGGTTATTATTCCAACTATTTCTCTACCCTTAGCCACCAAGACTCCTTGATTCTTCTCCAACGAAGATCTAACAGAGTCAATGCTTGTTTCTTCTTGAACGATTGGCAAAGCTTTCTCCATGACGTTCTTAGCCTTCTCTTCTGCAAGATTTGAACGTAAATTTCTGATGATGGTTTCTTCTGTTATTGTGCCAATGATCTTGCTTCCATTGATTAGAGGCATCTGTGAAATCGCGTAACGCATCATGGCGTCACTTATTTTCAAAATATTGTCGTTTGGTTTGGCGAAGAGTACTCCTTTTGTCATGATGTCTCCGCATTTTTTCTGTTTTCCCTCGGTCAAAACGCGCATGATTCTGTTCACCGTCGAAAGCCGTGGGTCAACGTTTCCTTGTTCGATTTTTGCTACATGAGCTTGTGAGACACCAGCAATCTCTGCTAGTCGCTTCTGTGTAAGACCTGCGTCGATTCGCATCTTCTTGATCAAGCTGCCTGTAATCATGTTGCAATAACCAGCAGTTATTTTTGTTTATAAGTTGATGCAGTAAGATATATATTCTTTGTCGCATATACCCATGAAACTTCAAGAAACAGAAGGATTAAACCATGCGTAACATCGTAGTTGAAGATCTAAGACAAACACCGTTAGAAAAACAACGCATAGAGATAGTTGAAAGAAAGGGTCTCGGGCATCCAGATTATATGTGCGACGCTGTTATGGACCAAATCTCAATAGGCCTAAGCAAGGAATACCTCAAAAAAGCAGGCACAGTACTCCATCACAATGTAGACAAATCTCTGCTTGTGGCCGGAGAAGTTGACGTGGCTTTCGGAGGAGGCAAAGTCAAACAACCCATGCTGTTTGTCTTCGGCGACAGAGCCACATCAGATTTCAACGGCGAAAAAATCGACGTAGACAACATAGCCATCAATGTTGCAAAGAACTGGTTCAAAAAGAACATGCGTTTCATTGACCCCGTAGAACACGTAAAATATCAGAGTGAACTGAAACCTGGCTCAGCAGGTCTAACAGACATCTTTAAACGGAAAGGTCACGTTCTCGGCGCAAACGACACATCAGCCGCCGTTGGGTACGCGCCAATGACAAGAACAGAGAGAACAGTCTTACAAACCGAGAAATATCTCAACTCTAAGGGTTTCAAGGAGCGATTTCCAGAATCTGGTGAAGACATCAAAGTCATGGGGTTCAGAAACAACAATGATCTGCGCTTAACCGTGGCTATGGCCTTCGTAGACCGCTACATTGTAGATGAGGGCGACTACTTCGAGAAGAAGTCAAAAATAGTCGACGAAATCCACAGATTCGCGGCCGTCAACACTGACTTCAAAAGTGTGGACGTGCAGCTGAATACGCTTGATCAACAAAAAAGAGGCCTAGGCGGCTTGTATCTAACCGTCCTTGGCACAAGCGCCGACAGCGGTGACTCAGGCCAAGTAGGCAGAGGAAACCGAGTCAACGGTTTGATATCGCTAAACAGACCTTTCTGTTCCGAAGCAGCCGCAGGCAAGAACCCTGTAAGCCATGTTGGAAAAATCTACAATTTCCTAACGTTCAAGCTAGCGCAGCAGGTCTATGAGAAAGTGTCAGATCTCGAGGAAGTCTACATCTGGCTCCTGAGCAAAATCGGAAGCCCAATAGATCATCCAGCAGTTGCTGCAGTTCAGGTTGTAATGAAGGGCAACAACAACATAAGCAAGGTCAGACACGAGATAAACGATGTACTTGACTATGAACTTGAGAATATAGAGAAGTTCTGCTTGGAGCTGGCTGAAGGAAAAATCACAACCTGTTAGGCGAAAACTCAACCGCGAATGCGTTGAATTAAATATTTCTTCATCTTTTCTTTTTCTTGTTTGAGGTGCAACAGTGCAAAGCGGATCACTGAAGACTCTGGCCGTCGTTGTCATCATATGTTTCTTTGCTAGCAACCTTTCTAGCAACTTTCTCCCAGTCTACTACGAGGGCATAGGGTTAGGCATTGCGGGCATAAGCCAGATTCTATTGTTGACATTTCTGGTCATAGGATTGCTCCCTGTAATCTTGCTCAACCACATCAGGAATTTTGAAAGAATAATGAGCTTCGGCATAATTTCCACAATGTTTTTCTTCATAGCGCTTGTCTACACAAAAAACCCCATATTTCTGGGTCTAATCAATGGGCTGGGCATAGCAACATTCTGGCCGAGCTTCAACCTTCTCCAGTTCCGGCTCAGCGAATCAGCAGCTCGTGCGCGCACAATTAGCCTGTTCTCTTCCATAATTCCATATATGACAAGTATAATCGGCCCAGCCGTTGGCGGCTTCGTAATTCAAAATTTTGGTTTCACCTCACTTTTCGTAATCTCTATAATCCTCTATTTGGCAGCTTTTTTCTGTTCGTTACGGATGGATTTCAGACCTGAAGTCAGCAGGTTTTCAACACCCAAGAACAGGATTTTCGCTATCTTCTTCTTGACCTTCGTAATTCTTGGCATATCTGAATCGTACTGGGTCGCCTATCCTCTTTTCGTTCAAAGTATCTCCGGGACGGTTCTCCAGATGGGACTGGTGCTTGCCCTCAGTGGAGTCGTGATCGCAGTTGCAACTTTTTTGAT
>JBGPAV010000061.1:0-6641 GCA_041480925.1 Bathyarchaeia archaeon
CCGTATTTTGGTGTTTTTGGAAGCATCTGTGTCTGCTCGCTTGTCACCCTTGTTCCCCCTCTCTCATGACTCTGAGTACCTAAAGTAAATGCGTTAACTGCATTTCTCTGTTTCTGTTTCTCAACGAATTGACTCAGAGCTTTCTACAGGATAAAGTCTTAAAGACAATCGAACCCTTATGCTACAGCAAACGGTGAATCATCAAAATGCGCGCCAAATTACTTCAAGAAATTGAAAAAGAAGTCACCGACTTTCTTAGTGGCCTGATCCGCGTCAACACAACCAACCCACCTGGAAACGAGACAGCAGCCGCCAAATATACCGCAAAAAACCTGGAAAAAGACGGCTTCAAATGCGAAATCCTCGAATCAGCACCAGGAAGAGGCAGCGTCATCACACGCATAAGAGGAACAGGCGAAAAACCAAGTCTTCTGCTGCTCTCACACCTGGACGTCGTTGCGGCAAACCCGAAAGAATGGAGCGTAGACCCCTTTGGAGGCACGGTGAAAGATGGATTTGTCTGGGGACGCGGAGCCCTCGACATGAAAGGAATGACCGCCATCGAAGTCATGGCGCTAAAGCTCCTGAAACGCAACAAGGTGAAACTCAAGGGCGACGTGATACTTGCTGCAACTGCCGACGAGGAGAAAGGCGGAGAAGCCGGAGCAGGATGGCTAGTTAAAAACTATCCAAAAAAGGTGTGCGCTGACTATGTCTTGAACGAAGGCGGCGGCACGGCAATCCGCAAGAACGAAAAGAGCATATTCACGATTAACACGGCTGAGAAAGGGATCATCTGGTTCAAGATTCGAGCAAAAGGACGACCCGGCCACGGCTCAGTACCCACAGCGGCAGACAACGCTATACTTCGAATGAACAAAGTGATTGACAAGCTTGGCAATTACCGCGCAAAAATAAAAATTGTTCCAACCGTAAAACAGTTTCTGACAGTGACTGCTGAACAGAATAAGACCCTGAAACAAGGGCTCTCAACCTTGCTCAAAAGACCGGAAACTGGCGACCAAATCATGGACAAACTGGCCAAGGAAGACCGTTATTTGGCTGAGGAGATCCGATCGAGATTGAGAATGACGGTGACCCCTACGATAATCCACGGTGGAGTGAAAGAAAACATAGTTCCCTCAGAATGTGAAGCGGTCTTCGACTGCAGGGTTCTACCCGGACAAATGCCTGACGACGCGCTGAAAGAAATCAAAGGCTTGCTCAAGGACGTGGGGTTGGACAAGTTGGAGTTTGAGATAATCCAAGCCAACGAACCAACCGAATCTCCGGTGAAAACACCGCTTTATGATCTGATCGTCAAAGTCCTTAAGAAATACGATCCACATTGCTCTGTAACGTCAACCATGCTTACCGGTGGGACAGACTCACGCTTCTTCAGAAAAAAAGGCGGCATATGCTATGGTTTTCACCCCATACGCGCAGATCAGCTCTCATACAGCGAAATGCAGGAAACCATCCACGGCATAGACGAACGAATCTCCGTCAGCAACCTGGTGTTCGGAACAAGCGTCCTGTACGAAACCATCGAACGCTTCATGACCTAACTGAAGCATTAAATACCTTCAAGCGGCTCATATAGAGTTTGAAAGGAGAACAAGAATTTGCCCGCAATCGAAATCGGCAGAATATGCGTAAAAGTAGCCGGCAGAGAAGCCGGAAGAAAATGCGTCATAGTTGACCTAGCTGACAGGAGCTTCGTTCTAGTAACTGGTCCCAAATCTGTAACAGGCATCAAAAGACGAAGGGTCAACATCAACCACCTCGAACCCCTCCAAGACAAGATTGAACTGAAACGTAGCGCCTCCGACGAAGAAGTCGCAGAAACGTTGAAAGCTTCTGGCAAACTGGAAACGATGGCGCAAATCGTCAAACCTGTTCTCGTCTAGGTCTAAACACTTATACTCCTTGAGCCTCTTCTTCACTGTAAAGAGAGATGTAACCATGCCCCGAAGCACTTCACCATGGGAAGTCCAACGCAAGTTACTGATCAAAGTTGAAGACAAGACCAACCCGAAATACGGACGCAGACCCGAGGAAAGGTCTGCAGAAGAGCTTCTCCGCTACGGCCTAGTCAACCTGGACAAGCCAGCAGGCCCAACAAGCCATGAAGTAGCCGCCTGGACTAAACGCATACTCAAACTTGAATCCGTCGGACACGGCGGGACTCTAGAGGCCTAAAAAGGCCAGAGAAATCCCAAAGTGACCGGCGTCCTGCCCGTAACGCTAGGTGACGCCACGAAAGTCGTCCAAGCCCTTCTTCAAGGCGGCAAAGAATATGTCTGCGTCATGAAACTCCACAGAGACACTGACGAGGAGAAAGTCAGAAACGTCCTGAAGGAGTTCGAAGACATTCTCTACCAGCGTCCCCCACTCCGATCCTCGGTTAAGAGACAGTTGAGAACAAGAAGAATATATTATCTAGACTTTTTGGAAATGCAAAGACGAAACGTCCTCTTCAGAGTAGGCTGCGAAGGAGGCACATACATTCGCAAGCTGTGCTTCGACATAGGAGAAGTCCTAGGCTGCGCAGCACACATGCAAGAACTAAGAAGAACACGAGCCGGGCCCTTCACGGAAAATGATTCTGTGACTTTGCATGATGTCGCATATTGGTTCGGTCAGTGGCAAGAAACAAAAGATGAATCGATTCTGAAGAAGTTCATCCTGCCCATGGAGACAGCCCTTGCTTTGACTCCGAAAATATGGATAAGAGACTCAGCCGTGGACGCTGTCTGCCACGGAGCATCACTCATGGCGCCAGGCATCACGTCTCTCGAAACAGGCATTTACAAAGGAGTTTTAGTTGCAATTTTATCCCTAAAAGGCGAAATCATAGCCTTAGGAAACGCCACAGCAAGCTCTGAAGAAATTCTGACAATGAACCATGGAATCGTGGCGAAAACCGAACGCGTGCTAATGCCCAGAAGCACATATCTAAAATGCTGGGAAAGCGGCGAAAAAAGCCAATGAGTAAATCAGACAGAGGCTTCAGCCACTACTTCACGGAACAGCCAAAGTCGAAACCCCACTACGGCATCATCAGCACGTACCTTCGAGACAAGCGATTCAAGTTCATGACAGCCTCAGGCGTTTTCTCTAAAAACCGCGTAGACCTAGGCACAAGACTGCTCAGTGAGAGCATGGTTCTTCCCAAACAGGGTAGCGTACTGGATTTGGGATGCGGATACGGCGTCGTCGGCATCGCCGTTGCTGCATTTAATCCTTCTTTGAATGTGTTCATGGTCGACGTCAACGTCCGCGCCATCAGATTGGCCAGAAAAAACGTTGAAATCAACAACGTTGGAAACGCCATAGTAAAGCGCGGCTGTCTCTACAAGCCAGTTGAAGACGTAATTTTTGACTGTATCCTGTCCAACCCGCCTATTAGTGCCGGAATGGAAATTGTGAAAGCGATGATCTCTGAAGCACCCGCTCACATGGCTCAGAAAGCAAGTTTCCAAATGGTAGTCAAATCCAAGATTGCAGGCAAAAGGTTTTGCAGTTTTTTCGAAGAAGCCTTCGGCAACGTGTGCGTTTTAGCCCGGGGTAGCGGCTACAGAGTGCTCATATCAGAAAAAACCTAAAACTCTCTACTCACCAGTCAGTTTGTTCACAAGCTTTCTGACGGCAGGCAACACAAGCAAACTAGTTGGAAATCCAACAAGAAAACCTATCGCAAAACCACGAGCAAATCTTAAGGCAAAGTCTTCTGCAAAGCCCGAGATCAACGCTGTCATCGTGAACGTCATCGTGGAGTCCATAGCCAAAGTCATGAATAAAGCCATAAGCGGCACCGAATACTTCCCAGCCAACTTCATAACAAATCGCCAAAACAAGAAATGTAGCGTGAAAGATTAAACCTTTCTACCCGCGCCAAGCATTTGGAAAGCTTATAATAAACTGCACAACTTGAATATGATTTGTCACACATAAAGCCGGGGTCTCCTAGCCAGGTATGGAGCAAGCCTGGAGACACCAACATGGTGCCTAACAGCTTGTGGCCTCTCGGGGCCACGTGGGTTCAAATCCCACCCCCGGCGCTTAAGCTCATTTTTCTGAATTTTCGGCAAGGAAGTTGTTGCTAGATTCTGTTTTACTCACGCGACGTTTTTCGTTTCATTTAACCGTCAGTTTGAGGCAAGTAGCGTCAGACCGTCCATTTGATGCCCTACTCTTAAACTAACCGTCAAGGGACGGCTCGTTTCAGGGAGAATGAGGTGACTACAAGTTTTGCGAGTGTAGTCACCTTTGTCTAAGCGTTTTCTTAAGTGTCCTGTATTCCTTGAGCATTAACTCAAGAGTCGGACGTATGTTGTGGTCGTTTTCATACGCTTGTAGCGCGGCATAGTATTGTGATCTATTCCTGATTTCAATGTTCAGGGGTGGCAGATTATGCTTCAGCAAGATGTTGTTTAAGAGCAGTCTCCCGACTCTGCCATTTCCATCTTGAAACGGGTGAATGTTCTCAAACTGATTGTGGACAACGGCTGCCAAAATCAGAAGCGGATACTTTTTCTTATTTCGGCTATACCATCCTATCAGTTGCTTAAGTTGTCTCTCCACCTGCGAGGAAGGCGCTCCTCGGTGCACAACGTTTCCATAAGCATCCGCGACTATCACTTCTGCTCCTTTTTCTCGGAATTTTCCTGCAAAAAGTTTTGAGTTTTTGAAGACTATTCCGTGTAGCTCTTTTATGAGTTTTAGAGAAATATGCTTCCTTGTCTTGCGGATGTAGTCGACTGCTTCGGCAACCCCATAGGTTTCGGAAATGTCCTCTTTACTCCTATCTTCGGGCCATTTCCTCTTTCTGAGTATGTCTGTGACTTCTTTGGCTTCTACGAGCGAGCCTTCGATTGCATTTGTATCATATGTGAAGGCTTCCTTGAACCTTTCCCAATCGAGTTCTGAAAGGTGAAACACTTGCAGTTCTCTGCGTGCCTCGAGAGTTTCAAGCTCTTTCAGATCAAAAGGCGAAAGCGTCGTAATGAACGGGTCACGTATCGCTTGTCTTTCTTTTAGTCTTTCTTTGAGTTCAGTCTCAGCGCGTTTTCTTTTCAACTTCAGATCTTTAGGTGACAAATCTGCGCCAAGGTAAACCCTGACTTTTCTGACGTTACCTCCGACCCTGAATGAATGTGCCAAGTAATACTTTTTCAGGCCGTTCCTTTCCCGAACCTCTAGATGCATAAGAAAGCGTGAGGTGACTACACATATTTAAATTTTATCTTGGGTGACTACAAAACGGGATTGTCTTATTTTACTTAAACATGTTTTTTGCTTCACAGAATTTTTTTAATACTGCAGTTTTACATTTTCCTCAAAAACGGTAAGTTGGTACTACTAAACAGGTTCTCGCGTTAAATTTAATCATGGGTTTGAAGCTAACTCCCGGCGCCATCAAGAACTAAGGTGACTCTCGCATGTTTTGATCATTGTCCTTTATTGCTGCTTTGAGCGGGATCAATAGCAGGTTTTGTGCGATCAGGTTTGCAATCAAGGGCGGGATTATTTGTGAACCGAAAGCAACTGAACCTATGACGAGTGAAAGTGCTACGTTCTTCACGGTTGTTGCTATTCCGATGCTTACTGCTTGTTTGTGTCCGAGTCGTCTGGTTAGAAAATAGGCTATAACAAATGCTAATGCAAGCGTTAAGAGTAGGAATACATTGAGGATCACAAACTCTGTTACGTTTTCTTTTGCGTATGCTACTCCTGGAGCTGTTGATCCCCAGACCAAGAAGACAAGTATCACAAGTTCTGTTCTGGACGTGACAGCCGTCACTAGTCCATGATTGATGTGCACATACTTTTTTATCAGAAACGAGGCCGTCATCGGGATGAGAACTATCTCAGCTAGGGTTAGCATCATTCCCGCAACGTCCATGCTTATCGTAGTTCCTATGGCAATTAACATCGTAGCTGGTATGGTCACGATTGAAAGCAGATTCGTGACTGTACTGATAATCAAGGCTGCTGGAACGTCGGCACGGAAGACCTTAGCCCAGAACGCCGTCGCAACCGCGGCAGGACAGCTGAAAGCAAGAACTATTCCCGCATAAACTATAGGCGAGAAGAAAGGCTTAGCAAGCAGCGACAGCAAAGGCGTAACCACAAAAACCATGAACAGTCCAGCAACGATAACAGGAAAGTTGCTCAACGATCGTCTCAATTCTTTAGGCTCTATGTCCAGTGTGACAAAAAACATGAGAAACATCAACAGCAACGCAAGATAAGGCCTCCACATCAAACCTACGTCAGGAAAAACAAAACCCAACACTATACTCATTATTATGATCAACGGCGTAACAAATTTGCTCGCTAAGGAACTCACAGCTTACAGACTTCCTGCCCAATGCCATTCTAAGGTAACATACTCAAACCATAGCCGCAACAAGAAGCGAATAAGCCTTTCCACACAAAGACTGTACGAAAACACTCTCGGATAGCGAAGATCTTGACAAGCTATGAAACTCTGTTTTCACGAACCGCTTCAGACTTGCATAATGCTCCAGAAAGCATAAGAACGGCATCCATCTACTTTTATGATTCTTCCGTTGATCGAGGATTCTACTATGGCACTGAAGGTGTTGGCTTTCAATGCAAGTCCACATATGGAA
>JBGPAV010000062.1:0-6634 GCA_041480925.1 Bathyarchaeia archaeon
CGTGGCTATGACTTCACTGGATTGGATTTGAGCCAAGCAATGCTAGAGTATTCAATGCAAAAGGCACGAAGTGTCGGAGCCAACATTAAAACTATACAAGCTGACATGCGTAACTTCAAAACAAAGGACAAATTTGACTTCGCTTTTTGCATGCTTGGCTCAATAGTAGCAGAGTCAAATCAGGATTTTCTTTCACACCTGGATTCAGTGGCCAACTGCCTCAGAAGTGGCGGAGTATATCTCATAAACGCGTCTATTCAGTTCGACTGGGTGAAGCTCGGTAGCGAAAGCTGGACTGTATTAAAAGACGGATTGATAGTTAATGTGAACTGGCAGGCTGTTCCGCTGAACTTGGTAGAACAGACGATACTTGAAACGCTGACAATTGAAGTCATTAAGGAAGGAAAAACCAAAACTCTGAAAACAGAGAAGATAGGCAAGCTTGTTTTTCCACAGGAATTCCTGCAGTTAATTAGAGATCATGGAAAGTTTGAAATGGTCGGCTGGTACAATGACTTCCGCTTTGATGCACCTATGGAGAAAGCAACAAGAGTGAGTAGACCAGTAACGTTGATTAGAAGAAAATAGGTGGAAGTTTCCTAAACATCCAACCGTTTCTAGTATCTTCTTTGCCTAAAGCCGTCTCGTCGATCTCGGCCACCGGAGTCTCCGCGACCACCGTAACCGCCACGACCGCCGTAGCCTCTTCCACCGCCTCCGAATGAGCGTCTGGGCTCTTCATAAACTTGGTTTGAAACGTTGTTTTCAGTCTTCACTTCTCCTGCGAGAGCTTTGTTCAATATTTCTAGTGTTCCATATCTGCCGATGTTCAGGCGCATGTTTCCTTTGAACAAGTTGATGTATCCGTTTTTGATGGCTATGGTGTCGCCATCTTTTACTTTGTCAATGTTATCATCCCATAGTGTCAAGTAAACGCATCCTGTCTCGTCGCCGACTAAAGCGTCACTTACTTTGTGTGGTTGACCGTCTTTTCCTGTTGGAATGTTTCTGACTTCGCTTTTGGAGATCACTTTTGCTAATATGTTTACTGCCCTGGATTGAGGCGACAGCTCGCCGATTTTGGCGTCGACTGGCTGTCTGTTTGCTGCAAATCCTTCAACTGCCAATTTCCTTCACACCTTATATTCTAACAACATAGATAGAATTATCTTTGACACTTAAGTTTTTTGGTTTTGACTTTTCATTTTTAGTATTAACTCTTTTCGTCGCTTACGCCCTCGAAGCAGCATGGGAATAGCTTGACTTGGATCAAGATAGTTGTTCTGATTGATTTGATTGCCGTCACATTAGAGGGCTGCTGGTTCTGAAAACGGCAGAAAGACTTGGAAGAGTGCATGCGCGATCTAGAGACGAATCGTGAAATGGAAAAAGAAAAACGGTGCTCGCTCACCGGCATTGTGATGTTCTTTTTTTGATATATATCTAGATTTGAAAGAAGCGATTTATAGAGATTTACGATACTAAATTGTGTGGCATAGGATGTTAGGTGTATGAAAAAACGGAAAAAGATTGATTTGCTGAGCCTTCAGGCTGCAGAAAAGATGAAACTTGCGTGGGAGATAAGAAGACAAGCTCAGCAAGAAGTTCTGCAAGAGAAGCTACTGCAATGTTCCTTAAAGCCGCGCAAAGGACGTATGTGTCTTCAGCGGTATCCTGAAGCCATGCAACCAATGATTGAGGATTTCTTGCGAAGAGCAGAGGAACAAAAGAGGCTTTATTGCATATAGCATCATGTGTTACTGATTTTCTGTTTTTATCAGGTCTTTAGCGAAGCGTTCTAGATAACGGAATCATACGCTGACGCTGTTCGTATATAAAAGCATCAACGAAAATCACTTTTTCAACTCTATCGCTATACTCTTAGCCACAGCAAGAGCTCTCACGTTCATTCAGTAGGAAAAATGTCATCAAGAATATGAGAATGATAGAATACTACTTCAGCTGTTCCTTATTCGCCATCTCGTTAATCTGCTGCTCCATCATATGCCCGCGACAGTAAATCATTGCTTTCTTTACACCCGCGACTTTCAAGGCCGCGTTCTTGATGTCCATAGCCAGCTTGAAAGCTATCGGACAAAATGGGCTAGACGGGACAAACTCAACTTTGAAAACGCCTGCTTCTTCTTCTTCTTTAACATTGGTTATCATCTGCATATCTGCAAAAGTCATGCCTGTCTCTGGATCAACAACTTGGCCTACTGCTTCACGAACTTTATCTTCGAGTTCTGTCAAGCATCTTCACCTCCAATTTTTCCGATGAATAGAAACAGAGGCATCATATATAATTGTTGAGGAAGATACATAAGCGTAAGAAGCATGCATGTTTTTGAAGATTCGCCATACTAGGCGTTTTCTAAAACGGCAATTTTGCTTAGAGCACACCTTGACTTTTCTTCTTCATATACATGCGCCAGCTTAAAGCCATGGTTCGGGGATGCGATGCCTTGACTTCATCTAATCGCGAAATGGACACGTTGTGTGGTGCGCTCAGCACACGTTCAGGATTTGCATATGCTTCTCGACATATTTCTTGAACAGCATCTGCAAAACGATCAATCTCTTCCTTTTCAAAGGATTCTGTTGGCTCAATCATTAATGCCTCTTCAACGATCAATGGAAAATAGACAGTAGGTGCGTGAAAGCCATAATCTAGCAAGCGTTTTGCAACATTCAGGGCTGAGACGCCCGTGTCATTTTTGAGAGGTTTTGCGCTCAACACGCATTCATGTTTTCGTGGTTTAGCGTTATCGTATGGAAGCATCAAGCCTTTGACATTTTTTAGCTTGTGCAACAAGTAATTAGCATTTAAGACGGCAATTTCAGCCACTTCCTCAAGGCCTTCGCGACCCATACTCAAAATATAAGCATACGCCCTGAGCAAGACAGCAACGTTTCCGTAAAAGGACTTAATCTTTCCAATACTGTCAGGCCTGTTATAGTCTAGCTGATATTGCCCTTCTTCAAAGGCTATTCGTGGAACTGGAAGGAACTTTGCCAGCTTCTCAGAAACTCCAACAGGTCCAGCTCCAGGTCCTCCTCCCCCATGCGGAGTGCTGAACGTCTTATGGATATTTATGTGCACTATGTCAAAACCCATGTCGCCTGGCCTGACCTTGCAAAGCAGCGGATTAAGATTCGCACCATCATAGTAAAGCAAACCGCCAGCTTCATGCACTATCCCTGCAATCTCGTCAATGTTCTTCTCAAAAACGCCTAGCGTGTTTGGATTTGTAAGCATTAGCCCAGCAGTCCGCTCAGATACAGCGGCTTTCAAGGCGCCCAAGCTGATGCAGCCATCATCATCTGATGGAACAACCACCACATTGAAGCCGGCCATAGCCGCGCTAGCAGGGTTTGTTCCATGTGCAGAATCAGGAACTATGACTTCGGTTCTTTTCTTGCATTCGCCATTCTGGTCATGAAATATACGCATAAGCAATGTTCCCAAGAGCTCTCCATGAGCCCCTGCTGCAGGATGCAAACAAACCTCGTAGGTTCCAGTTATCTCTGCAAGCCATCGTTCAAGCCTGTAGAGGATTTCAAGAATTCCCTGTATATCGCTTTGATCCTGATACGGGTGGATATTAGCAAAAGAAGGCAAGCTTGCCAGTTGCTCGCCTATTTTCGGGTTATATTTCATGGTGCAGCTTCCAAGGGGGTAGAAGCCTGAATCGACGCCAAAATTCATTTCAGACAGTCGCAAGTAGTGTCGCATGACTTCAACCTCTGAGAGCTCAGGGAGCCTCGGCTTCTTCGTGCGAAACATTTTTGCGGGAATCAATTTGTCCATTTTTCCAGTGGATTGCGTAATCTCGGCTTCGCTTTTTGGAGGAATGTGGCCTCTTCGTCCGCTTGCTCCGAGGTCGAAAATCACTTTCTCGTTCCAAGTTGCTTGTTTGAACATAATTCTCACCTTTTAAGTCAAAATCTCTTCTAGGGCGTTTGCGAGACTATCAATGTCGGCTTTGGAGTGAGTTTCAGTTGTGCAGTAGAGAGCTGTTTGGCCTAGTTCCGGGAACTCTTTTGAGAGGTCTTTTCCGCCTTGAATGTTATGCTCTAGCAGTTTTTTGTTGATTTCTTTGACGGTCACGTTAGCATTATCAAAGTTGATGGTGAACTCCTTGAAGTGACTTGCTTTGAATATGGGTGCCGTTAGTCCTTTTATTTTTGAGAGTTTCTGAATTGCATAAGTGGTTTTGTGCACAATTGCTTCTCCCAGCTCGTACAGTCCTTCAGGTCCGAGGAGAGACAGATACACGGCGGCTGCGACAGCGCATAAGGCCTCGTTGGAGCAGATGTTTGAGGTTGCCTTTTCACGTCTTATGTGCTGTTCTCGCGTTTGCATTGTCATACAGAAACCGTTTTTACTGTTGTCCTGTGTGGTTGTTAATCCGATTATTCGACCGGGCATCTGCCGTATCAAAGCTGTGTCTTCGCGGCATGCCATAATTCCCAAGAGGGGCCCACCAAAATTCATGGCGTTGCCAAGCGGCTGTCCTTCACCGATCACAATGTCCGCATCATATTCGCCCGGTGGTTTGAGAACACCGAGGGAGATTGGATCAATGCCGACAATGAAAAGTGCTCCATGAGCGTGCGCTTCTCGGCCTATTTCGGTTACCTGTTCTTCAACAAGTCCGAGGTATGATTGATTCTCAACGTATACTGCGGCTGTCTGATCTGAAATTTTTTGTCTCAAATCAGCGAGATTCAGTTGTCCATTTTCTACGTCATAGGCTACTTGCTTGATCGAGATTCCCGCCGGCTCAGAATACACTTTCAACGTAGAAGCTCTTTCTGGATGGATAATTTGGGGAACCAATATTTCCTTTCGGTTTTTCACTCGGGCGGCCATGCGAGCCGTTTCTCCCAGAGCTGATGCCCAGTCGTACATTGAGCAGTTTGCCACATCCATATCTGTTAACTCGCAGATCATGCTCTGATATTCAAAGAGAATTTGAAGCATACCTTGGGATATCTCTGGCTGATAGGGTGTGTAAGCAGTCAGCAGTTCAGATCTCTGCACGATCTCTTTGACTACTGCGGGCACATAGTGTGGCCAACATCCAGCACCTAGGAAAGCCCGTTTTTCAGAACATGACTTATCTTTAGAAAGTAGTTCTTCAACATGCTTTTTTACTTCAAACTCGGAAAGTGTCTCAGGTAGACGTAAGGGTTTCTTCAGTCGATATTTGTCTGGAACATCAGCATAAAGTTCATCAATGTTTCTTATGCCGATCTGTCGCATCATTTCCTCTTTCGTTCCTGCTGCGGAATTAGGAATGTAGGGATGATCTCTGTTCTTCATTGTCTCCACCATCAGAAGTTATGAGTAAGTATCCTAGGGATTCTTTAAGTTTTTCAGACCTAATACTGTATTCCTTGCGTTGTCACCATTTCCTTAGGATACTTGACAGCAACAATCTCATTCACAAAATCAGCCCTGTCTACAAGCTCCTGTGGCGCATATCTTCCGGTCAAGACAACATCTGTCTTCTTCGGCATTCTGTTGAGGAATGCTATAACTTCAGGCAAATCCAGAAGGTTGCAGTAAAGAGCCAGGTTGATCTCGTCTAGGACAAGAAGCTGAGGCTTTTTCTCTTTAACCACTTTCTCCGCAAATTCCAAACCCTTACGCGCAAGCTTTCTATCTGCATCTCCCAAGGTTCCTAGTCCAACCCAGCCTTTGCGACCAAACTGATATATCTCATAATATGGTGCCAGCATATTCTGGATCTTGTATTCGCCTGTGTTCTTCCACCACTTGAGGAATTGGATAATTATCACTTTTCTTTTATGCCCTACGGACCGCAAGGCTAAGCCAAGAGCATTCGCAGTTTTTCCCGCGCCTAGACCCGTGTACAAGTATACGTACCCCATATCACGCATTACCTCTATGCTATGAATTTGTTTCGCGATGTCTCTTTATAAGTCTTAGAAGCAAAGCTGAAGGCAGCGATGCTTTGATCTTGTTAAACTTCCTTTTTTGCTGCGATCTTTTATGCAAATATTAGAACATGAATCCGGAAGAGTCTCAAACATTGATTTCTAAATTGGAGAGTCCTAAACAAAGAATAAAAAAAGGGCGTTAGAAGAAACGTTTCTTACCTGTGACAAAGACTGCAAATGCGGTTAACATGAACGCCAAGAGAGCAAAGAGCGATGTTAGTTCTGGGATAACGAACCCTGCAGTCACTTCCGCGTCATCGCTGTCTAAAGCGTCTATGCCCTTGTCATAGTGACCGTTTCCGTTGACGTCTATGACTATATCGTACGCACCTGCCGCTGAAGGATCGTTCCAGACAGCAACAGGCAAAACATTTCCGCCAGGATCTGATGTTATCATGGTTGCGGTGCTAATTTCCCTCGCTGGAATAAGCATTCCGTCAGTCCAGGTTTGAACGTCGCTTACCACGTAGAAATCATAGGTTGCGTTGGGCAGGAAGGCGCTTCCGTTTGCGTATACATCCTTGTACAGGTTGAAGATGTCCTTTTGTTCCCCTGTTCCGCTACAGCTTTTGATTATGGGCGGAGGAAAACTGAGATCGGCATACGTGTTAATCTGTGCTATGTTGCCTGCTGGAAAATAGAAATTGTTTACACCCGTGTAGAA
>JBGPAV010000063.1:0-6526 GCA_041480925.1 Bathyarchaeia archaeon
CATAAGCGCCTCACAGATCTTCCTTTCTTCAAACCATTCACAACGAAGACATCCACCGCTCAAGATCAACCTACTCAAAGCCAGAAGATGATGATAAGTGTCACAGGGCAATTTTATCATCTTTTCGCCCGCGAAAATCCTCAGTAGAAACACCAAACAAGAATACAAGGCAAAAGATGATTCAACAAACTCGCCGCTTTACGCGACAAATCAGCATTTCTCTGCTTAGCCAAACAGAAACCGATCAACCAAATACACAGAAAACAAAAGAACTAGAACAACGATTTTTCAACTGTTCTAGTTCTTCCAACTCATAGAGAAATTCCAGCGAATAAAACCCAAAAACATACAATAACACGGTCAAGAAACTAGGTAACTTAACTTAACAGAACCGACAGACGACAAGCAAAATAAGCGTCTTCAGCTAAACATTCTGTTGGACGATGAGGATATCGAGGTACGGGAACGCTTTGTGAAAGCCAGCAGAACGGTGGAACGGGAAAATGAAGCTGCTCTGCAGGATGCGGATGACCTCTTTTTCCGCTTCTGAGTCCAAGTCCAGTTTGTGCCAACTGAACGTCTAGAAATGAGAGTAATGTCTTTGCGGTTTGTTTAGAAAGAAAGGAGAAAGGAGAAGTGGTTAGCGTTCTTGAGATCCTGTGATGTACGCCCAGACGCTCACGAGGACCAGTGTTAGACAGGCACCTGCGAACCCTGAAACCACAAATCTGATTTGCACGAGTTCCGGCAATATCGTCATAAGTGCTGGGATCAAGTAATCGGCAGTGAGTTGAGCTATAACTCCGGCCAAGAATCCTAAGAGCGCCACCAACACGAAGAGCTTTATTCTGTCGCCCATTTCCAAATTCACCTTTTGCTAAGCAATCCACCCTAAGCCTCATTTTAGTCTAGCTTACATATTTTTGTCTAAAATTCAAAAACCAGCCACATAGTCTTTTAACAAATGAATTAAAGCCTAAAGAAGCTTCAGCACCGGTGTATAGCTCTACATATATCTGTGCATATTCTAGCCATGTTAACAATGGTTAAGACATTTTTATGCAGCTTTCTTTTTTTGGAGGTAATCAATTTGTCAGAAAGATTCGCAAAAAGATGGGACTCTAAGAGAGATGACCAACCGTTCACAAAGAAGCTGCAGGAGGCAGTGAAGCCACCAGGCCCACTCAGGCCGCGACTTGACTTCGCCGTCAGACGCATCGAACTCCAAGTCCAAAAACTGGACCAAGCCACTGAAAGATTCTCGCAGAGAGACAAAACGATATTCGCAAGAATCGTTGACGCTTACACAAAACATGACTCGGCGCGCGCTAACGTTTTCGCCAACGAACTGGCCGAAATCCGCAAGATGGAAAGATTGATAATAAACGCCAGACTCGCACTTGAACAGATCGTATTAAGGTTACGAACTGTATCAGAACTCGGCGATGTGGTATCCACGCTGGGACCCGCCGTCAGTGTTCTCAGATCCGTAAGAGCTGGACTAGTCAGCGTCTTCCCCGAAGCAGAAAATGAACTTGGCGAAATCGGCAACATGCTCAGCGGAATAATGATCGAAGCAGGACAAGGCTCAGGAATGACCCTCAACTTCGACTCAGTCAACGAGGACGCCGCCAAAATTCTCACCGAAGCCTCAACAGTCGCAGAACAGAGAATCAAAGAAAAGTTCCCCGACCTGCCACCAGGAATGCCAGGAGTCCCAACAGCAATAGGCGAGAAATCTTCAACGGAGACCTCTTAAACATAAAGGAGAAAAAACATGTCACAAAACTCCAACCTTTTTCTTTCTGTCGGAAAATCAGTGAAAGACGAGTACGGTCGAACAATAGGAAAAGTAGCCTCTTTTGCCGTAACCCCCAGCGGAAAGTTTGACGCCGTCTTTGTCGAGCAAGGCGACGGAAGATTCCTGAAACACTCAACAGAACACCTGAAAATCGACGGTGCCGAAGTAATACTTATCTCGAAGCTGAAATCAGCCGCAAGCATCCTATGTGACCAGATCCCACTCATATGGCGAAAAGATCAAGCCCTCGGAGAACTTTCGCAAAAGAAAAAGATCGCGCAAGGAATATATAATGAGATGCACTCGACCTTCGAAGGAGTGCTAACCCAACTCAGAAGCGAAGCCCAAGGCCTGACCGAAGAAATAACCAGAGAAATCAGCAGATGCGCCGAAGAAATCAAAGCCCTAAACTACGCACTCATACACTTGGAGCTTGAACACGAAATCGGAAAGATGGACGACCAAAGCTACGAGAAAGCCTTCACCATAATACAAGACAACCTTAAGACGATCAACATAGAGAAAAGCGACCTAGAACTTGCCAAGAACAACCTTTCAAACATAATGTTAGGTGACAAACTAGGAAACTTTGACAAGAACGTAACCAAACCGAAAGAAACCCCGGCAAAATCCAACGTCTACTCAGGTCCAGGGCTCCCAGAACCACCCGTAGTTGTCTACGTCAAAGAGATCGGAAGAACCAGCATATAGGAAGCATCAAACAAGCTAAGTGGTGGAGGAAGACAAACTATCAAGAATCTCATTCATTTTCAGCCTCCACCGCTCTGTGAAACCGTCGCAAAATCAGTTCAAACCCTCAAAGTTCAGAGAAACAAGATCCAGCAAGCATCCTACAGGCTCAGGGAAAGAGACCAAATCCTCTTCCAATCCTGCATAACCGCCCTCAACAACAAAAACAAGGAAAAAGCCGCAATCTGCGCAAACGAAGTCGCCGAAGTAAGAAAACTTCTGCAATTCCTGTACAACGTGGAGCTTGCAATCGAACGCGTCATTCTCAGACTAGAAACAATCAAAGAACTAAGCAACATCGTAACAGACCTCAAACCTGCCTTGAGACTGCTGCAGAACGTCTCACAAGAACTATTCAACGTCCTGCCCGATGTTTCTTCAGAACTCAACCAAGTCCAAGAAACCATAAGTGAAACGCTCTACTCAACAAAGATTACGACAGACGAGTCGGTTATACAGGTCAACCGAAAAACACCAGGCGGCGAAGAAATACTCAAAGAAGTCACTGGCCTTCTTGAACGAAAGCTCTCTGAAAGCCTTCCTGAACCGCCCGCAGCATCAAAGACGCCTGAAGCTGAAAAGACAACGTTGAAAGAGATGGTAGCCCTCACAGCAAGCTGCTCTCAAGTCATCGGCCGAGAAAACAAAGAATCAGAGCCGAATTCTTCACAAACCCTCTTTTCTTACAAGAAATCCGAAATTAAGGAAATTTCGTTAACGGTTGAGAATTCATCATTGGAAGATGTTCTTCTCGATTATGTTAGGAAGAGTAATGGTGAAATCGATTTATCACGATGTTCAGTTGATTTGAAAACCTCAAATGAGGAGATAGAGAAAGCCCTTCAAAACTTGGGAAGCAAGGGCAGGATAAAGATCGAAGTCCAATCTGGTTGAAGGAGAAAGGAAAATGAGCGCTGCGCAAGAACTTGAAAAGAACGCAACAAACCACGCGTTGGAAGCAGTACGCCTTGACAAACATGGCTCAAAAGGTTTGGCAATAACAATGTATCAGAAGGCCATAGAAAGCCTGCTACAGCTGACCCAGCTGTACCCAGAATATGGCCTGAACAAAGTCTACATACAAAGAGCCATAGCCTACCAAGAACGCATAAAAGCCCTGCAAGGCGCCATCATGCCCAATGAACAAAGAAGAGCAGAAAACAACAACGGAGACGGCACTACCAAAACATCCGAGGGCGGCAAATCAAGCTACGAAGAACTAATAGTAATGGAGAAACCCAGCGTAAGATGGGAAGAAGTTGTCGGACTGGATCCAGCAAAGAAGGCCGTGAAAGAGGCAATAGTCTACCCTGTTCAGAGACCTGACCTGTTTCCGCTTGGCTGGCCAAGAGGCATCCTTCTGTTCGGACCTCCTGGCTGCGGAAAAACCCTGCTGGCGGCGGCGGTGGCAACAGAGATAGACGCTACGTTTGTTTCTATTGACGCTGCTTCGATAATGTCCAAGTGGCTTGGTGAAGCTGAACAAAACGTTGCAAGGCTTTTCACTTCAATCAGGAAATCCGCAGTCGAAGGAAGACCCTCAATAGTCTTCATTGACGAGCTTGAATCCCTTATGGGTAAACATTCAAACGAAGTTGGCGGAGAAATCCGAGTCCGCAACCAGTTCTTGAAGGAAATGGACGGCATCGTTGACAAAGGCAAGAAGCTTCACGTTTACGTCATTGGCGCAACAAACAAGCCTTGGGATTTGGACTGGGCCTTCATACGACGATTCCAGAAACGAATACTGGTTCCGCTTCCTGATCACCATACCCGGTTGATGATGTTCAAGCTGTACACGACCAATCTGCAGCTGACAGCAGACGTTGACCTGCACGAACTGGCAAGAATCTCGGAAGGCTTCTCTGGAAGCGACATCAGAGATGTCTGCCAATCAGCCCAGTTGAAGCTCATCGGCGAATTCTTCGAAACAGGGCAAGCCAACGACAAGCAAGCTACACCAAGACTGTTGACAATGGAGGATTTCAAGCAGATACTTGACGAGAGAAAACCAAGCGTATCTCTGGACATGCTGTCACTGTACAACAGGTGGTTTGAAGCCTTCAAGGCTCTCTAAGAGGTGAAAATGAAACAAAAACGTTTGACGTGTTGGGTGGAAAGGTTTGGAGAAGCAATCATATTTTTTGAGAATTCTCCTTTCTCCCCCTCAAAAATAAATCTCCAAACCCCACGTACCAACACTCAAACACAAATCATGAATTTTTCTCTCTGATTGTTTTCTCCACGAGGTCAGCAAGCCTTTCAGCATTTTTCAGCACATTAACATAAGGCACAGTTGATTTAGTGACTACAAGAGGGGAAAGTCCAGCAAAAGCCAACAAGGGCGAAAAGTTCTTCTCAGCCTCAGTAGCATCTTCGGCTGATTTCAAAACAGCAATTTTCACTACTTCGCTGTTCTTGGCAGTCAGTTTTCGGAAGCCTTCCAAAATGACCACGTCACTGTCTCCACATTTCTTCAGAAGGTCTTCAAAAGAAAACTTGTCTGTGTTTGCTTTCTCTATTGTGGCAATCTCTCCAGACGATATGCCTATGATCGTTTTGGCTCCTGCTTGGGCGAATCTCCATGTGTCCTTTCCTTCTGTATCGATCGTGAAATCTGGCTCTGAAATGTGCTTCACTGTAGCGACTCTGTAACCTCTTCGAGTAAGCTCTCTGGTCAAGTTCTCTGTAACAGTTGTTTTGCCAGTTTTCTTTCCGCCTACAACAGCTACAACTGTCATCTTCAATCTTGATCATCCGCCTTCATTTCAGCTACGAATATCTTTTCAAGCTCTTTGTTGCTGATCTGAAGTTTCTTTGAAAGGTTTTTTACCCATCTTATGTAAGCTCTGAAGAGATTCTGCAATATTTCCGCTGTCTCTTTCGTCGAGAGATCCTTCTCTTCAGCAAGCAACAGCGCAAACCATCTGCCTGCATCTGAAAGCTGATAAACCTTAACCCACACGATTCGTCCAGTCTTCGTGTTTTTCTCCATTTCCTCTTTCAGGATCCCTAGCTTCGTCATTGTCTTCAGATTCTCTATTATTGTCTTGTTTGAATATGAGAGTCTGCTGACGAGGTCTTTCTGGTATATTCTGCTTGAAAGGCCTTGGTTAAGTGAGAACCGCAAAATGTCAACTGCTGCCTTTGAACCAAATATCGCATTAAGAATCCTTGTCTTTTCATCAGATGGAAGAAACACTACATACGGATGTAAACTCTCGTTCAAGTCTTTCACTCACCTTGCTCTAACCTGAGCGAGTCTTAAAAGTTGCGGTTTCAGCCAATAGATTTTTTAACATTTCAACAACCCTCTTTACCAAGGTGTCTAGTAACGGCTCTCAGAGACTGGAATCCTGTTGACGGAGACACTTTCGTAACAAAAGAAGGCTTCATCTTCAACGTCTTCGGCTACGAACACCCAGCAAACCGCGTTTTCGCCTTTCTCAAATACATTCCAGCCAAATTCAAAGACCTTTTCAATGTGGGCTTCTTGGAAAGAACATGGAATTATGGTCAGAACAAGCTTTTCAGAGCCGAGAAACTCTACACTGCACAGAACTATCAAACATACCTCAAAACGTTTCGACAAAACTTTCCAAACTACGTCTACCCTTGCCCATTCAGAGAAAAAGAAGTGATCAGCGCCCCACTCAGCGCGATCGACAAAGTCTATGTGCCCAGAGATTGCCTGCGCACCTTGTCAAAACTTGAGAGAAAAGATGAGTTGCAAGCTTTGGCATTGGAGTTCATCGATCTATTGTCAAGCGAATCAGGCATCAGCTTCGAACATTTCGGAGTTCACGGCTCTGTTGCCTTGAACACACATTCTCCCAAATCTGACATTGACCTAGTTGTCTACGGCTCAAAGAACTTCCGCAAACTGGAGCAAACTGTGAACAGGCTCGTCGAAGCTGGAAAACTAAGCTTCCAGGCTAACAATCGACTTGATACCTTGCGTCATTTCAAAGGACG
>JBGPAV010000064.1:0-6512 GCA_041480925.1 Bathyarchaeia archaeon
ACTCTTTGGCCTTCTCGAAAACTACTTGAAATTTCCGTCTGTCGAGAATGAAGAAGGGTGAGATGTGTGGAAAATAGTTTCTGATGTCAACGTCGGTTACGAGAAAGGCTCGCTGTGCTTCCTGAACAAAGTCGTGAAAGCTGTCGTAGGTCACTTTTTCGGGGATTTTAATTTGACGCATCCTGTCTACGAACAGTTTGGCAAGCTTGTTGAGTGCTCGAGCTCGGCCATATTTTTTCATGTTTCTTTTCTCAATTTCTTTTCCGCTGTTCTCAAGCAGCATCTTGGAAACTTCGGACAGGCTTTCGAGTGCTTTGCGCATCTCTTTCAACAGTTTCTGCGCCTTTGAATGGATTGGAGCGAGAAGTGATCCTGTTTCGCGTTCGAGCCAGCTTTTTGCCTCTTTTGAGGAGAGTTTGACGGCTTCAGACAAGAGTCTTCCCATCAGAAAATGCATGAAGGTTATATTTATCTTTGAGCACTACGCTTTTCTGAGTAGCTACTCTTAAATAATAACATCAGCCTATCATCAACCCTTATTCCGAGATGAAAAACATGGATGCCAAACAGAGTTCATTTATTGCCATAATGAGCGCGTTAGGCATAGTCCTCTCACTGATCTCGCTCAATGCTGCTCCGCTACTGAGCTCCGTCGGGCAAGGAGGCGCAGCACTGGACCTTTCGCACATAGCCACTTTCATAGCAGCTTTCTTCGGCGGACCATACACGGGCGCTCTCGTCGGATTAATAAGCGGCATCTACTCAGGCTACTATTTCGGTTACGTACTCGGTTCACTCGGCTTGCTTTCCGTAATAGGCATACCTATCGGAAAAGCCCTGACTGGACTAATAGCAGGTTTTCTCTACAAGAAGTCAGGCTTGAGTAACAACGCTAGACGCCCCGTTCTGGCCTTGCCCTTGACTCTCTTGGCTTATGTTCCTGAATCCATTTACACTGTTTTCTACTTTCTTTACGCAGTAACTCTCATCAACATACCGGCAATGGCGTTCATGATACCTTTGGTCATTCCTAAGGCATGGATAGAAATCGCAGTCATGAGCGTTCTAATGAGTGCACTTGCAGGAAACACAGGCTTTAGAGAATTTATCAACAGATTCGTCTATTTTCAAAGAACGAAGAAAACAAGCAGCAAATAGCAAGCCACATCTCATAGACTCGTAAGATCAAAGGACTCTTTCAAAATCTTGGCATTGATATCGCCACTTCTGAATGTGTTGCCGGTTGCGATATTGTTGACTATGACCACCGCAGGGGCAAACAGGTTTGGATCAATCTTGTAAAAGTCGTATTTTGCTTCTTTGAAATTCTCGATGAACGGTCTTCCATAATCTTCAGAAGCGTTTGAAGGAGCCTTTTCAACGATGCTCTCTAGTTTTTTCTCATCGTCATATTTGACTCCATAGTAAGCTATTCCGCCATAGAGAATGGCATCGTTCGTTCTGGCCATTGCTTTGACGAATTTTGGATGAACTGGAGCAATTGGCGCAACTCCCCATGCATACAAAATAGTCTTTGGGTCAAGTCCAACTTTTCTGAGTTTATGAATGCCTGTCTCGACGATTCTGCCTGAGACTTGTGTCCCTCCAGCCACGCTCGTCGTGGGAGTCAGTATCACCGCCAACTTGTCATGCGATATGCCGCAGTCTTTTGTGATCCGATCCAAAAGTTTCTTTGGCGGAATCTTATCGGTCTCCAGAACGACGATTCCCTTGTCAGAATCATCCTTGTATCCGATTTCTTCGTAGATATCTTTAGGTTTCAGAGCCAGAGCCCTTGCAGGTCCAGAGCCAATGGCAAAATAGTCTTGCTCACTTATTTGCCATCCAGCATATTGCGATCCAAGCGTGGCGATGATTGGATGATCGGTGTAAACGAATATTGAAGGAAACTCCACATCTCCGTATTTGTGCATGGTTATTCGGGCTTTTCCACAGCCTCCCATGCATATTTCTGTGACAAGTCTCCCTGCTTCAAAGCCGCCTGCGACATCTATTCCAGCGTCTATGATGGTTTCGCCAGAATCTGCCTTGCTCACGTTTACTCCGTAAAATGCGGGGCTTTCAAGAAAACTCTTCAAGAGTTTCCAAGCAAGACGGTTTACGCTCAAGTCCTTCTTCATTAGTCTGTTCTCCAATTAGAGGAATTTCTCATAACAGCTCAGTTGTGGATTCCTCTGTTTTGAAACATAAAGTTTGCCATTTCCGCTCTCAGCAACATCACCCAAAAAGAGGTACATTGCCTCTTCAAGAGCCTCTTCTTCGATTTTGACTCTCGGTTTGATGCTGTCGATTGAAAAAGTGGGCAGAACAGAGGCTAACATTCCTCCGACGACTATCTTGCCGCCAATCATGCAGGCTCCTGCTCTAAGTCCGCAGTCATTCTCAACGTAAATCGTTCCATCACGCATCCGAAAGCCGATAAACTGGCCAGCGCTACCATAAATCTTGATTATGCCCTTCTTCATGAATGCCCCTGCTTCATGTCCAACATTACCATGAACGATTATTCGCCCTCCTTTCATGCCTTCACCGCTTCCACGGTAAGGCGCGCCAACATAGTCGCCAGCACTTCCGCATATCTCGATCTCTCCACCTTTCATCATTGATCCTGCCCATCCGCCCACGTTGCCGTGAATGGTTATTCTGCCGCCCTTCATTTCTTCTCCCAGATGCATGCCGACATTTCCGTTGACAAGTATCTCGCCTTCTTTCATTCTTGCGCCGATTCTTCTCAACTTGCTGACATCGCCCTGAATAGTTATGGTTGGAGTTTCTTGTTTTGCCTCTTCAATTCTGAAGAGTTGTCCGAGCTGTTTCTGCTTGTTTCCCTCCCAAACTTGGAGCTCTCTGATTTCTTTAAGCGACTTGTCTTTGAAAACATCGGGACATATGCAATCAGCTATGACTGGGAAAACGAATTTCCTTAGCGGGAAGAAGCCTATCATTTAGACCCGAGTCCTCACTGTTACTGGTTGAGAGCTTTCGATGTAATGATCTGAAACAGGATAGTTATCGTATTCAACTGTCCAGTATTCGCGGAACCTTCGCTTCATGTCCTCGTTTATTTCAGCCGGTTCAGAAGTTTGCAGGTCAAGCCAGATCGTGGAGCCATTAACCTGCTGAACTATTCTGTCTTGCTTGACCACAACTTTGCCGCCCTTGATCGTGTATGCAGCGTGTTTAAACGCTTTCCGCACAGCCTTGTATTGCTGAGAAGGATCAGTTGTCTTGGGATTTACGTCGTAGATTGCCACATCAGCATCGGCGCCTACGCCCAAATGACCTTTGTTATCCAGTCCCAAAGTCTTCGCTTGTCCCGCTCTAGTCATAATTGCGATGTCTTGGAATGTTAATTCACGGCTTGTTGAGGGTAGAAGGCTTCTGCTTCTTGCACGAGGGTTAAGTCTTTTCATTGTCGCTTTTCGGGCTTCTTTGCTCATCAGCCAAGCAATAATCCTCGGATAGTTGGTGAATGGTCCGCCGTTCGGATGGTCAGTTGTCAGAAATATCTTCCACGGGTTCTTGACCAGCAAGGCCAGTTCCAATCCTATTGACCATTGAATTGCATGCACGTAGCTTCTGCGGCGATAGCGAAAAGGAACTATTCCGGCGCTTGTTTCAGTCTCAACGTCATGGTTGACCCATTTGTTTCCAGTCAATCCGTACAGATCGAATTGGAATGGTCCGTCAGCCGTCATCGTCGTCGTGTCTGCAAATATCACTTGCCCCATGTCCATTGTGACGTGAGAATGACAGTTGACGTAGTTGGCTATTTCTTCAGCTCCTGACTCGAGAGTTCTCCAGTCTTCGCCTTTGAAGGCGCTGAACTGACAATGTGTTATGTGAATCGCGGGTTTGTTTTCGCTTGCCAAGTCCTCGACGCTTTCCATTGTTTCCAAGGTGGTTGCATAATTTCCCGGCTGTCCCAAATTGTTAGTGTGAACGTGGATGGTGTGCGGCAGATTAAGCAGCTTGTTAACTTTGCAGAGTCCGCGTATGATGTCTCGTGGAGTAATGCAGAAATTGGGAATTTGGTCGCCTAGACTGTGCACGTTTTTGCCATAGCCCCATGCTTCAAGTCCGCCTGGGTTAACGATTTTTATCGCATATCCTTTCGTTGAAGTCATGATCCAAGCAACGTGTCTAGCAAGCTCGTCAATGCTTTCATTCTTCAGGTATTCAAGTACGAACCACCAGTCGCCGAGAAGCGGATATGTGGCTTTGTCAAGCATTGGCGTATCGTTCAGTTCCTCATGCGTGTGCTTTGCTTCCAGAGGAGGCATTGAAGGATTCATTATTGTTGTGTAGCCCATTCGCGAGTAACGATAACCTGTGGTGAAGGTTGAGGGAATTGAATGGCCTACACCTGATCGCGTGATTGCAGTTTTGTATTCAAAGTCTCTAAAGTGATCTTCAGGTCTCAGCAGCCTTCCAATATTCACTTCTGCCCCGGCTATATGACAGTGAATGTCTACACCGCCAGGCATAACGATCATGCCAGAAGCATCAATTTTCTCCGCCCTTCGCTCGTTAACTCTGTTAACGATTTTGCCGTCTTTGGCGGCTATGTCCATTATCTCTCCGTCAATGCCGTTTAGCGGATCGTAAACGAAGCCATTCTTAATCAGAAGCTCCATCTAGTCCGCCTCCGCTTCGCTGTGAACTTTCGTGTTTCTGATTCGTCCAAGAATCTTCTTCAAAATCTCTTCATCAGACATTATTCCCTTCGGAGGTGAGACGATCTTTTTGAGCGGAAGAGGCACGTGGTCCATGCGATACGCTGTTCCAGCTGCTTCTATTCCGACGAAAGCTGATGGAAAGACAATGTCAGCCACATGGCTAGTTGCGTTCATGTGCGGATCTATTACTATAAGCGGCTTCTCTACTAGGTGCTCAACGGCTTTTTTGGGAAAATTGGCCACAGGATCAGAGGCAACGATCAAGGCTGCATCTGATTCTTTCCGCAGGAGAACATCCACCGCGGTTGTTTCTCCCGGATTGTATCGAGGATATCCAAGTGAAAAGTCCACAGCGTAAGGATAGCCTGTCTGCCACGTGAAAACCGTGTCCGCCCCTGTGACGTTAAAGTGCCCGCGCATGGGCATTATCATGAATTTCGTGAATCTGTTGAGATCACGAGTCAGCGCGATAGCAGCTTCAACGTTTCGCATTTTGCCGCTACTCATTGTAAGACCAAGACCGAAGAAAATGGTTCCGAAGCTGCAGTTGATCATGGCTTCAGCGATTTCCTCTAAACGCTCTACTGGAACACCTGCAACTTCTTCAACATCAAGTTCCTCGTCACGAATCAAAGCCCTAAAAGCCTCAAACAACTCGTAATCGTGATTCGGCTGAACTTGAAGGAAGTAATCCGCTATTTCCGCTGTTCTCGTCTTTCTTACGTCAACAACCACAAGTTTTCGTCCTGCCTTAGAAAGAGCAACGTGAGGCTCCCTAATTGGAGACACTGAAGCAGACGTTTCATCTCTTTGAGAAACTCGTCTGAGAACGGTTTCAACCTTTTTCTTGACATTTGAAGACTTAACCTTACTCAAATACTCCTTCCACTCGCTTTCTTCGAATCTTCCCTCTGACAAACTCGTATAACGTTCAATGTGTCTTGGATGAGAGCTCCATGGATTGCTACCCCAGTAAATGATCAAGTCTGCCCTATGCCTGACCTGGCCTAAAGTGCACGACGGCAATCCAACTTCTTGAACGCTCAGAGCGGACGGACCATGGCAAATCGTTGAGGTGTTGTCAATCACTCCGCCAACTTCCTCAGCCAGTTCAAGACCAACACGCATAGCTTCACAGCTTGTTGAACTCCAACCATAAAGAAGCGGATAATCTGCCTCAGCCAATATTTTTGCCGCTTTCTCTAGGGCTTTCCTAAATGAGGTTTTGACAAGTTCACCGTTTTTTCGGACAAGCGGCTTCAAAATTCTATGCTTACAGTAGTTCAGAAACTTGGTTTCACACATGGCACAGCCATTCTTAACCTTAACAATACGGCCATCCTCAATAGTCAGTTCTATGTCGTCGCAGAGGCACCCGCAAACAGGACAAACTACTGCTTTCACCGTGACCATGCTTCTACTTCCCGAACTGCAGCTTGAGAAGCTCCTTCAAGCTAAGAATAGGCTCTGTTGGCGAAGGTTCAATTCTTGCAAGTATCCCCTTTAGAGAAGGCATTCCGATACTGTCTGTCTCATTGCTCACCACTGCGTTTGCCCATGGTCCATAAGGAATGAAGATTATTCCTTCATGTGGGCCTCTCAAGGATTTCACGGCTTTGATAACCACTGAGCCGTACTCTGTTGATACGAGAATTTTGGATTCTTCTTTGATTCCAAGTTTTTTCAAGTCATCAGGATCAATGTAGCAAACGGCGGCGCTTTCGAAGTATTCGTCAGATGCTTTTCCTTGTTCTTTTCCGACTCCTTGTTCAATCGTGCGGCCAGTAAGCAAAGTCACTTGCAATTTGCGCT
>JBGPAV010000065.1:0-6123 GCA_041480925.1 Bathyarchaeia archaeon
AAGTGCGACGCATTTGAAGCTGCTGCGGCAGGAGCCTTTGTCAACGGTGCGGCTGGAGATTTTGTTTTGGAGGAGAAAGGTTATCACATGGTTGCGTCGGATCTTGTCGAGCGGATTCCACAGGTTCTTAACGATCCTATGAGTCATCTGCGGGTGCGAAAAGCAAGTGCAGAGACCGCTTAGAGTCATCGTCTACCAAGCTGGTCAGTGTGATCCGAAAAAGTGTACAGCATTGAAGCTTGGGCGTTTTGGACTGGCGCGTGTCGTTTCTCAGATTAGGTATTTGCCGAAACGTTCGGTTGTGCTTAACCCATTTTCTGAAATTGCCTTTTCTCCAGCTGACAAGGAGCGCGTCGAGTTCTTTGGACTGGTTGCGCTTGACTGCAGCTGGGAGCATGCAGAAAAGGTTCTTCGAAAGCACGTTCGAGGGACATCGCGGTGTTTGCCGCTCTTGGTTGTTGGTAACCCTGTCAACTTTGGCAAACTAACCAAGCTGTCCACGGTTGAAGCGTTAGCCGCTGCACTCTACATTGTTGGATTCAAAGAAGAAGCAACCAAGCTGTTTTCAGTTTTCAAGTGGGGGCACACATTCTTAGAGATCAATAGTGAAAGACTCGAAAATTATGCCAAAGCGCAGAACAGCACAGAAGTAGTTGAAATGCAGAGAAGATTCATGGAAGACCTTGAAAAAAGAGGATAGTCTGAAATGGCTGCGTGCCTAGAAACAATAATGTGATGGCTGTCAAAATCTGGAAAGGAGACTTTACAGCTGTGAAGACTGCCCAAGATTTTCAAATCAGACCTATTAGAGTGCGGGAGCATCTAGTTTTCAACTTGCTTAACTTCTTGTACTTCAGGAAGAACGACTGCAAAAACTGCTTCTTGATTGAAAGTCATCCTTTAGGCCTGTTCATAATCATTCCCTACGTCATGTTCTCAGAAGCCTATTTCTTCAGACGAAAAAAGTACTTCATCATTCTGAAACAACAAAAAGTAGGAACCCTAGCACTTCAAGAAAAAACTGATACATTGTACATCATCAACTTAGCTGCTTCTCCATTCTACAGAAAAATCGGAGTGGCCACCCACATACTGAACTTTTCTGCTGCAGTGGCTAAACGACTTCACAAAAATTCTCTGGAATTATCAGTCCTGAAAGCAAACACGCCTGCACTCAAACTATACATGAAAGCGGGCTTCATAAAGAAGAAAGAAAGAGAACGATCTTTTATCCTGACGAAAAACGTCCAGGGCAACTAACAGCACCTTTGGCACTCGCTACGCTGATAACCAAGAGGGAATTGTAGGAAGAGATGTCGCCACTTTAGCGTGAAATAGCTTTTTCTCTTCTCAGGAAATCGCCCAAGTCTGAAATATTTTTCACAGCGACTTGCTGTCCAGCTATCTTCTTGTTAAGATCAAGCATTAGTCTGCCGAAGCCTAGGCATTCGCCATGTTTATTCAGGATCAGTGTATGGTCTCCTTTTCTTTTCGCTCCTTCGATCTTCAGTATTCCTTTTTTGAAGATGTCTCTGCCGCAGATGAAGAGCCATTCCGTGTGGTCGTCCACGATGACTCTGCTGCTTGTTTCCTTTTCAGCGATCATTGTCAAAAGTGGAAAACTTGGGAAGAAAACGCTGTTTTTTACTTTTCCCAAATAGGTTCCTGCGTGGAAGAAATCCTCTCGAACCAGACGTTTCAGTTTTGGGTTTAGAAGAAAGTATCGGTTCTGCGTCTTAACAATAAGATTGGCGTCTAAGCCAATTGTTGTGTTGAATCGCCTTACAAAATCGTCCAAGAGCTTCATTCAGTTTCGCGCTCTCTTTAGTTTGGAGACAAAGAAACCTTGCGTTTGATCAGGCCATATTCTTCGGCATTTGCTTATTGATCGGTCAAGCTGTTTTCCGAACACGCTGGTTAAAGCCTCATGTCCATAACAATCAATAGTTTCTACTTGAAGGTTGAGATTTCTGATCGCCCAGTCAATGTTCAGTTCGCCTTCTTCCGGCTCAAGCGAACATGTCGAATAGACTATCTCGCCGCCATCTTTCAAGATTCTTGCAGCTTCACTCAGTATTTCCCTCTGAAGTTTAGCGTTTCTTTCTACGTCTTCCATGTTCCTTCTGTTGAACCAGAGTCTATCTGCTGCGAAGTTACCTGAGCACGGCACGTCCAAGAGGATTCTGTCAAACTTCATGTTCAAGCTTGACGCCTGCCGCGCATCCATCATGTAAACGATTGTATTCTTCACTCGGCAACGTTCAAGATGATTTGACAGTGCAGTCAATCGTCTCTTTTCATTGTCCAAAGCAATAACCGCGCCTGTGTTGTGCATTAAGTCAGCCAGTTGCACGGTTTTGCCTCCTGGGGCTGCGCATGCATCCAGAACAAGTTTGTCTATTAAATCAGTGAACAGCGTGGCAGGAATCTGGGCGGCAGCCTCCTGAATAGAGAATAGGCCCAAGAGGTATTCTGATGTAATGCCCATGGAAAACTTGGCATCATTTATCCAGTAGCCGTTTTTGAGGAAGGGTATTTTTTCAAGTTCTGCGCCGCGAGACTTCAATCGGGCGATTATGTTTTTCTCATCGGCGTTGGCGTTGTTTATTCTTATTGTCTGTCTTAGCTTGATTTCGCTATGTTTCCAACCAAGTTGTTCATAGCGATTCAGGAAGTATTCTTTGCCAGACATCAGCAAAAGGTTAAGGTGTCTGATCATAAAAAGCTGGTGTTGACAAGCAGCGATTATTTTCCCGTTCTTCGGGCAAACCATTTTCTGGCTTCTTCAGCCAATATAACGATGATTGCGAGAAAAGCAAGGTACGCCCAATCCATGATGCTTAGGCCCAGTGTCCCGAAGAATTTCTGAAGTATCGGTACATATACGATGAGCGAGATCATCGAGAGTTGCGATGTTATGCCAAGCCAGATCCACTTGTTGCTCTTAACGCTGGTCTTGAAGATCGAAACCTTGCTGGTCCTGCATGCGAGAACATTTCCAACTTGAGCCACAACTATGCCTGCAAAAGTCATCGTAGTGCCTTTCAGGTACACAGGATCATTTGGATCGAGAGACATGCCTAGGTGCCAGCCGCCGGCTGACCAAGCGCTCAAGCAGCCGTACATGGCTCCAGCAGCAATTATTAATCCGATATACAGCGAGCGCAGAAACACTTTCCTGTTAAACAGGCGCTCTTTGACGCTTCTAGGCGGCTCCTGCATTATGCCTGCCTCAACAGGCTCACGACTCAAGGCCAAGGATGGAATGACATCTATGCCTAAGTCTATAGCTAGAACATGAATGACGAGAAGCGGAAGCGGAATCCCAAACAAAGCGTACAACACGTATGGTATGAGTTCTGCCCAATTATGAGCAAAAACGTAAACTATGAATTTTCTCAGGTTCTCATATATGGCTCGTCCTAATTCAACGGCTTTCACTATGGACGCAAAGCTGTCGTCGAGAAGAACCATGTCTGCAGCTTCTCGAGCGACATCTGTTCCTGAGACGCCCATGGCCACTCCAATGTCAGCTTCTCTGAGCGATGGAGCGTCGTTGGCTCCATCTCCTGTTACAGCGATTATTTCGCCGTGTTCTTTCAAGGTTTTCACTATTCGGAGCTTCTGCTCAGGTGAGACTCGGGCGAAAATCACGTTGCCTTTCTTTATTTCGTCCACTATTTCTTGGTCGCTTTTGGTTTCGAGGTCTACGCCGCGGATTATTCGGCATTTTTCAGCCTCAACAATGTCTACTTCTGAGGCGATTGCTTGCGCTGTTGGGCCGTAGTCTCCTGTTATTATCACGGTCTTTACGCCTGCTTGTTTGGCCAGCCTGACGGCTTCTTTGACTTCAGGACGTGGTGGGTCTTTCATGGCGGCCAGTCCGACAAGGATCAGGCCTGTTTCGACGTTTTTGTTTTTGATATTGACATCTTCAGCCAGTTCTCTGTAAGCTACTGCTACGACGCGTAAGCCTTCGTCTGCAAATTCGCGGATTCTTGCTTCCACTACGCTAAGGTGTTCTCCTGCGAGTTCCTCGGTCTTGCCAGTTATCGCGACCCTGTTACATATCGAGAGGATGCTTCTTGGACCGCCTTTGGTGTAAGCATATGTTTTGGTTCCGTTTTTGTGGATGGTTGTCATTCTCTTGCGTTTTGAGTCAAAGGGAATAACGTGAACCATTGGCTTCTGTGTTAGCATGTTGCGCACGTTCAGACCGTATTTTAGGGCGGCAACAAGTAGCGCCCCATCAGTTGGGTCTCCAACAATGTCCCATGACTTATTCTTGTCCGACGGAGATTCGACCTTGGCGCTGTTGCAGAGCGCGGATATTTCAAGCAGTTTCTCAATATTGGCTGAGTTCTCCTTTGCCAAGGGCTGGCCGTTGTGTGTGAAATCGCCTGCAGGATTGTAGCCTACGCCTGCAACCTCAATGATTTGGTCTTGAACCCATATCTTTTTGACTGTCATTTCGCCTTTCGTTATTGTTCCGGTTTTGTCTGTACAGATTATTGTGACACTTCCAAGCGTTTGAACGGCAGACAGTTTCTTGACAAGAACATTCTCTTTTACCATTTTGAGAACATTAATTGCAAGAGCACTTGAAACTGTGACCTGTAACCCTTCAGGTACGCAGGCGACCATGACGCCTATCATGAAGAGTATGCTGCTGATGAAGTCAGGTTTCAGAAAGATGAAGCTTGCGAGGAAGAAGACAATCCCGACGGCTACCGCGAGAATGAAGTCGTATTTTGCCGTGTACGCGATTTCTTTTTGAAGGGGGCTCATTTCATCTTGAATCTCTTGCGTTAGTCCAGCGATCTGCCCGAACTTTGTATCCATGCCTGTTTTGGTTACAACTGCTTTGCCCTGTCCTCGGGCTACGCTGGTGCTCATGAAAACGAGGTTTGGCGCGTCGAAGTAGGCCGAGTCAACATTTTTTACGGCTTTTGTGCTTCGCGGTTGCGGCTCAGACTCACCTGTCAAAGGCACATTATTGGTCCACAGGTCGAAGGCTTCGATCAACCTTGCATCAGCTGGAACTCTGTCGCCTTCTTCGAGAACTATTATGTCGCCCGGAACAATTTCTTGGATAAGTATTTTTTTGAGCTCTCCGTCACGGAAGACTTTGGCGTATTCTGGGAGCCAGCTTCTGAGGGTTTCCATGGCTTTTTCAGCTCGCCATTCTTGGAAAAGACTGAAAATCGTGTTGACTATGACGACGGCTAATATGATGATGCTGAGTTCCCACATGTTGCCAATGGCGGCGAGGATACTTGCGAAGATGAGAAGGATGCTAAACAGATCTTTGATGTGTGTGAGAAACTTGTATGTGATGGGTACTTGTTTCTTTTCGACAAGCACGTTTGGACCATGTTCAGCGAGACGTTTCGCAGCTTCTTCGCTGGTCAAACCCTCACTAGTAGTCTTAAAATCCTCAAGAACCTCTTTGACAGGCAGACTCGCGGCATCCTTCAATGAAACCCACAGCTCCAAAATTCTCTATGTATGGCCAGCTCTACTGTTCGCGAGTGAAGGCTTTCAGTTTCATGCCTTCAGCTAAGAAAATGGCGATGTAAGCCATACTTGTTTGCTTCAAAGCTTCCAGCATTGTGCACATGTTCGATCCCTTGAGGCAAAATACACGTTTCTTTACGGGTCTGCCTTGTATTCCGTTGATCGCTGATATCTTGCTGTCTAAAATGCTGCTGACCTGAATTTAAGCTCGTCGGAACAGCCACAGCCTTCTGGTTCAACAAGCCTTATATCCAGAAATACGTAATTTTGGTTAATACTCAGGTGTTATGATGAGTGCCAAGTACGGATTCGTTATGATGATCCAGCCAAAATGGTGGAACGAGTTCAGCCCCCACGGTGACAGAAAGACGTATTCCTATGTGCTTAAGGGAGGGGGCCCGCCAAAAGAGGCTTCTGTGATCCTGTTCTACGTAACTAAACCCGTAGGCGAATTGTCAGGTTACACCGAATTCATTGAAAGGAAAACAGGAGATCCTGAAAACCTGTGGAAAGAATATGGACACGAATCCGTTCTAAACACAAAAGAGAAATTCGACGAATACATCGGAGAGAAAAAGAAAGCGTCATTCATCAGATTCAAGAACT
>JBGPAV010000066.1:0-6101 GCA_041480925.1 Bathyarchaeia archaeon
CTAAGTCAAATCCTTGGATGACGGTTGCAAAGGTGTCTTCGCCGTGAAAGTTCTTCAGAGATTTCTTCCAGAAACTGGTCAAAGCTAGGACGCAGGCTTTTGTGCCTACTGCTTTGTTTCCGGCTAAGACTATGATGCGTTTGGTCTTGTCCCATGGATTCACGATTCTCGCTAACAATCCCACCGTGTCCGCTGTGTAGACGCGTGAGCTTTTTTTGGAAACTAGGCCGCCCAGCAGGAAGCCTTGCTCTGAAGGTTGCATGTTAAATCTTATCGGCAGGCTATCATTGACTTCTTGCGTGAGAACATTCGTGCCTGGGCCGCCCACGAGAATCAGGTTATTCCTCTCCTCTTTCTCTGCTTTTGCGTCAACGTCAAGTTTTATGGCAAACTCTTCGGGCATACTCACAAATTGGCCTAGAAAGAACGTCAAGTGTGCAGCGTAGTGGCCGTCTCTTGCGCTGGTTTTGAAGGGTCCGTGGGGGGTGGGGCTGCCGACCACTATTTTTCCGTTAAAGATGCTTTCTTCTTTGATGAATCCTTTGAAGAATTCTTGAATCTGCTGGTCCATGTTTAGGAGTGACAGTTTTCTTATTGTTTTGTATTCTTGCGGTAGCTCTATGCCGAAGGCGTATGAGACTGTCTTGTAGTATTTTGCGATTGCTCCTTTCTTCTCCTGTTCTCGGGAGATTGCTATGGCTCCAGCTTTCTCGAGTTTTCTTATGTGGTAGTAAACTTTCTGCTCATGTATTCCCAAGGTTCGGGCGATTTCAAGTGGGTACATTTCGCGTTCAGAAAGCATTGCGACGATTTTCCAGCTGAGCTTGTGCAAAATCATTTTCAGTTTTTGTGGGTCTTCGAGTATTGCGATTTCTTTTACTTTCTGCGTTTTGTCTTCTTCGCGCAGTAGAAACCTCTTATCCATAGGCTCAATAGAGGCTGTCTATTATTAAAAATCTTATTATGGTGAGCGGACAGTTGGACAAGCAGGGTTCTTACAGAAACTGGAGATTCTCAAATAGCGGAAAGAGTGTCTTATGCTGAGGCTGTTACAAGATATTTTGTAAGCGTTTTTGGAAACAATAGATGCTCATGGCTAAACAATGAATCCCCGCAAAAGAATATTCAAAATATTTTTTTAGAATTAAGATTCGAACCTTAAAAATGCTTATTAGCGCCAGAGCGGCTTGGATAAGCCTTGCAGTAGCAAACGATTATGTGTTGTGACTCGAGAATGTGTGGAATATTTGGTTGTGTTTTGAAAGAAGGAAACGCTGCTCCCATAATTCACGCTGCCTTGAAAAGGCTTGAATACCGTGGATATGACTCAGTCGGAGAAGCTACCATAGATGACGGTGAAATCTACATCAAAAAAGATCGCGGAATGATAGACGAAGTACACAAAATCAAGAACTTGGATGACTTGCCTGGAAACATCGGCATCGGACATACCCGATGGGCCACACATGGAGCGCCGCTTGAAGTTAATGCTCACCCGCATATGGATTGTACAGGTCAGATAGCCGTTATTCATAATGGCATCATTGAAAACTTTGAGGAGCTCAAACAGGAACTGGAAAACAACGGTCACGTTTTCAAATCGAAAACAGACACCGAAGTGATTCCGCATCTAATAGAACATAGTCTAGAAATTAATCCTTCAATAAGCTTGGCTGACGCCGTTCTAGAAACCGTGAAGAAGCTAAACGGCTCATACGCGATCGCGGTAATATCCACTAGGGAACCAGACAAGATTGTGTGCGCCAGAAACGAAAGCCCGCTTGTCGTTGGAGTCAACGAGAAAGCAGTATACTTCGCATCAGACATTCCTGCATTTCTGCCGGTCACCAATAAAGCGGTGATAGTTGACGACGGCGAACTTGTCACCCTTTCGCTTGACGGTTACGAGATCAAGAAGATAGCTGATTCAAGCATAGTCACACGCGAACCCAAAGTCATTGACTGGGCTCCAGAGATGGCGGTAAAACAAGGGTATCCGCATTTTATGCTTAAAGAGATTCACGAACAGCCAGAGTGTCTAAGGAACACATTGAGGCTGCAGGATCATTATCTCGATTTGATGGCTACTTTTCTGGATCGTGCTCGCGAAGTTTACCTTGTGGCATGTGGGACATCTTATCATGCGTGTCTTGCCGCTTCTTACATGTTTTCGAAGCTGGCTTTTCTGGCAACGTATCCTGTGGTAGCCTCCGAGTTCGTTGAGCAGCATGGCAAATCCGTGAACATCGACAGCACGATACTGGCTGTGAGCCAATCAGGCGAGACAGCAGACACTTTGGCATCTATCCACGCGGCCCGACAGAGAGCTGCAACCGTCCTGGGATTGACGAACGTGATCGGCTCAACTCTTACGAGAGTTTCACGAGTCTACATTAGTCAACAATCTGGGCCTGAAATAGGCGTTGCAGCGACAAAGACTTTTACATCGCAACTGTCAGTGATGGCTCAGGTGGCTCTGAAACTTGCAAAGAAAAGAGGCAAAGTTTCGCAGGATGAAATGGATTATTTGGCCGAAAGACTGGATAAAATGCCTGAAACGGTTGACACTATAATTCGCACGCAAGAAGAAAAAGTGAAGCAAATCGCAAAGAAGTACAAAGATGCAAAGGTGTTCTTCTTTTTAGGCCGGGGAATCAGCACTGCTACAGCGTATGAAGGAAGACTGAAACTCATGGAGATCGCCTACGTGCCCGCCATCGCTTTTCCAGCGGGAGAAAGCAAACACGGGCCGATAAGTTTGGTGGAGCCTGGTTTTCCAGTTGTGTTTGTCTGTCCGAAAGATGATACACGCAAGACTTTGATTGGCAACATAATGGAGATGAAGGCAAGAGGGGCCTCAATAATTGCGGTTGTTGAAGAAGGCGATGAAGAAGTCAAAAGGCTGGCTGATGATTTTATTGAGGTTTCGAAAGGAATTCCTGATGTTCTGTCACCAATATCCTACGTGATACCTCTGCAGCTGCTGGCGTACTATATAGCTTTGGAAAGAGGTTACAATCCGGACACGCCTAGAAACTTGGCAAAGTCAGTGACGGTGAAATAGAACTACATTGGCCTTCATTCTTTCTTGCAGAATGTGTATTCATATTCGTGGATAACAGTTATACTGTCTTTATTCTGCATCCTTCTTACAGATGCAAACACGTTAAATGTCAATCTATTCACTATTCGTTAAGGGTCGCATATGGAAAGGAGCGATTGGGAGAAACTCGTAGACAACTTGGTGAAAGAAGGTCTTCTGCGTTCACCTAAAGTAATTCATGCTGTGCGTTCCGTTCCACGTGCAACCTTTCTTCCTGAAGATATGAAGCCCTACAGCGCCACAGATACACCTCTTCCTATAGGATATGGGCAAACAGTTTCTGCTCCGCACATGGTTTCAATAATGAACGAAGCACTCCAACTTGAAGCAGGCAACAACGTGCTTGAGGTAGGCGCGGGTTCAGGATGGCATGCTGCAACGATCGCTGAGATAATTGCGCCTGCAGATGCACCCAGAAGCAACTGGGGACACGTATACGCCGTGGAAATAGTTCAAGAACTGGCAGAGTTCGCGAGAAAAACCATAATGAAAGCAGGCTACGGCGACCGCATCACCATAATCAACGCAGACGGCTCACTCGGATATCCTGAAAAGGCTCCATACGACCGAATCCTTGTGACAGCAGCAGCTCCGGACATACCGAAGCCACTTGTTGAGCAACTGAAACTAGGCGGAATCATGCTGATTCCCGTCGGAAACGCAGCGCTCTTCCAGAACCTTACAAAGATAACGAAAGAAAGCAACGGAAAAACAAGACAAGAAAACCTTGGAGGAGTAGCCTTCGTCCCGCTGACAGGACGATACGGCCAAACGATCTAGCTGATCGGCTCAAATTTCGCTGTGAAATGTCCCAGAAGTTTTGATGCGTAGATTCGTTTCAGTCCCTTTATCTGGTCTCGCTTCTTGTACAGTTTTATCAGGCATTCAGCCACGTACCTCATGTGATTGTCTGTGTAGGCTCTTCTCGGAATTGCAAGCCTCAACAGCTCCAGTCGCGCTGGAATAAACTTTCCTGTCTTCTCGTCGATTTTGCCGAAGCAGGAACTACCGATCTCTACTCCTCTGACTCCTGACTCAATGTAAAGCTGAACTGTCAGCGCTTGAGCTGGAAACTGGTCGCTTGAAACGTTTGGCAAGAACCTCTTTGCATCCACAAACACAGCGTGTCCGCCTGCTGGCTCAACTATCGGCACGCCTTCTTGTCTCAGAAGACTAGCTAAGTACTCTACTTGTCTATGTCTATACATTTGGTATTCTTCGTCAACTGCCTCATAGAGTCCTATTGCCATTGCCTCCAGTTCTCTGCATGCCAGACCGCCGTAGGTTACGAAGCCTTCTATCAGTATGCAGAGGTTCTCCAATTTCTCATGCAGTTCGTCATTGTTCGTGCAGAGCATTCCTCCTATGTTGGTTAGCGCTTCTTTTTTGCCGCTGAACGTGCAGCCGTCAGCGTATGAGAACATTTCTCGCGCTATTTCTTTCAGTGTCTTGTTTTTGTGGCCTTGCTCTCTTTGTTTGATGAAGTAGCAGTTTTCTGCGAATCTGCAGGCATCGATGAAGAAGGGTATTCCATATTTCCTCGCTACGGCTGCTGTTTCCTTTATGTTTTGCATTGAGACAGGCTGACCGCCTGCGCTGTTGTTCGTCGCCGTAATCATTACCAAAGGTATCTTCTGCGGAGTCTTTTCTCGTATGAACTGTTCCAGTTTTTTCGTGTCCATGTTGCCCTTGAACGGGGCTATTTTTGCAGTGTCATAAGCGTCTTCTACGGCTAGGTTGATTGGTATGCCTTTGTTTCTGAGGACGTTGGCTTCGGTCGTATCAAAGTGCATGTTGTTGGGCACATAGCATCCAAGAGTTAGCATTGTTGAGAAAAGTATGTTTTCTGCCGCTCTTCCTTGGTGCACTGGAATCACGTGTTCGAAGCCGAAGATGTCTTTCATCGCGTTTTCTAGTGAGTAGAAGCTTTGGCTGCCTGCGTAAGCCTGATTCGTCTGTATCATTCCTGCCCATTGGCGGTCGCTCATGGCTGAGGTTCCGCTGTCTGTGAGGAGATCTATGAACACGTCTTCAGCTTTGAGCATGAAAACGTTGTATCCAGACTTCTCGATGAGTTGTTTACGTTTTTCTCTAGGGTGAAGGTTTATCTTTTCAACCATCTTTATCTTGAAGGGTTCAGGCTGCCACGGTAAATCCTCGTCCATGCGTGCCTATTCTCCTGATGTTTAGTCTAATCCGGTGAGACTTAATTAAAAGGTTGAGGTCATCCGAACCACTTGTCAAGCGTAGATTTGCCTTTTGCCTGTGTCAGTCCTTTCTGCATTCTTTCAACCGATTTTCTGACGCGATCTTCGGAGAAATCGCGTTCTCTGCAAATGAAGTTGACAATGCCTTCCAAGTCTGGCTCTTTCCATTCAACCCTATAATTGTTTGTAATTGGCGGATTCAGGAAAATCTCCCTTATTCTCCGCGGTTCAGCCGGAAACTCCGCATTCTTAATGTGTGGAAGCGCGTTCTCCAGTGTCCCATACTCTTTAACCAATTTTAAGGCAGTTTTCGGTCCTAAACCTTCAATACCGCCAGGATTGAAGTCTGTTCCTATCAGGATTCCAACGTCCACCAGCTGCTCATAACTGATTCCGCATCCCTTCAAAACCCGTTCAAGCTCAACAATCTCGGGCACAACATCGATAACCACGTTCTTGCTTGGAAGCCTTCTCTTTCCTGATATTGTTACGTTCCTGACGAGTTTTGGAGCGCCAAAAAGCAAACTGTCATAATCCTGGCTTGCACAATAGTCTGCATCTCCACGTTTTGCCAGGTGCGCTGCCTGAGCCTCTCCTTCACTGGGCGCTTGAATCCACGGTATCCCCATTAGGTTGAGAAGTTTCTTACTGTCTTCAGTCATGTAATCCTTCAATTTTGACGTGGCTTGAGCGTATGTGCGTGCTTCTTCAATCTTGCCTTCTTTGATCGCGCGCTCATATCTTACTTGGGCGTCCTGCTTGATTTTGGCACGCCTTTGGATTTCGACTTC
>JBGPAV010000067.1:0-5844 GCA_041480925.1 Bathyarchaeia archaeon
AAATAATCTCTGATTCAGCAGCCAAAGTTGCAGCGACTTTGCCCGCTCTTTCAACCGCGTCCCTGTACTGTAGCGCCTTGAAAATCGAGCCTTCCACTTTCACCTGTCTACCCAGAAACAGCGACTCCAAAGACTTTTTGCCAGTAGCCACATCAATCGACAACTCGTAAGTTGGAATCTCCACAACAAAATCAACTTTCTTGCGAAACTCCTCAATCTCAGCTGCCCGCACATGCTTCCGCTCGGTCAATTCGCCGTCAGAATAACTTGAATACGTCGCAAATGGAATGTCCTTTGTTATGATCAAGGTTTTCCAGTTCATGCCCTTTGCTTTCTCGCGATACTCACTGTTTGCGTTTGTTCTTTTACGAAGCTCTTCGGAAAACTCTGCAGACTCGTATTTCAACGACATGATTCTCACTAACCATTGAGGCAGTATTTGAAATTTATGTTCACATAAGATTTAATACGCTTCTCATAAATTGATATACGAAGCTGAATCACAAAGGCGAAACGCCATTGACAGATGCAGATAAGAATGAAATGATAGTCACGCCTTGGGAAGTCAAGGGAAAAATAGATTATGAACGCCTAATCCGCGAGTTCGGAACTCAGCCCTTGACTGAGGAATTGCTGAAAAAACTGGAGAAACACACTGGCGAGCTTCACTTTCAAATCCGAAGAGGGCTTTTCTTCTCCCATCGCGACCTTGACACGGTTCTCGATTTGTATGAGAAAGGAACAAAGTTTGTTCTGTACACGGGTAGAGGTCCGTCGGGTCCAGTTCACATAGGTCACCTAGTTCCGTGGATATTTACCAAACACCTGCAAGACAAATTCGACACGAGACTCTACTTCCAAATGACCGACGACGAAAAATTCCTCGTTGACGACGAAAACAAGCTTGCAGACATGACCAGATACGGATACGAGAACGCACTAGACCTCATTGCTTTAGGCTACAGACCTGAAAACACCTTCATAATCTACGACACAAAAGACATAGACCTCCTCTATGACATAGCTCTTGAAGTTGCCAAACGCATAACATACTCAACAGCGCGCGCCACTTTCGGTTTTCAAGAAAGCACAAATCTTGGCTGGGTTTTTTGGCCTGCTGTCCAAGCTGCTCCCTGCTTTATACATAAGAAGCTTACAGGCGAAAACGTGCCTGCACTCATACCCGCAGCCATAGACCAAGATCCGTTCTGGAGAATCACGCGCGACATAGCGCAGAAGCTCGGTTATCATAAACCCGCTCAGATACACTGTCGCTTCCTACCTGGCCTCGGACAAGGCGGAAAAATGAGCGCCTCAGAACCCGAAACCAGCATATTCACAATTGACCCACCAGACGTGGTGAAACACAAGATCTGGAACGCCTTCACAGGCGGAAAAGGCACAGCCGCAGAACAGAAGAAAACAGGAGCAGATCCAAGCATATGCACGATTTACCAGTACTTCACTTACCTGTTCGAGGAAGACGACAAAAAACTCGCCGAAAGAGAGAGCCGCTGCAAAGCAGGCGAAATACTGTGCGGCGAATGCAAGAAGGACCTAGTTGAAAGAATCAACAAGTTCCTTGCTGAACATCAGAAGAAACGCGAGAAAGCGAAGGACACGCTTGAAAAGTTCCACATCAAAAGATAAGGAAAACCAAAACATGGCTGAAAAAGCGATCATCCCATCAAAATCAGGTCACAGCCTTCATCACCAAACGTAGCCATACCTATCTCGTTGGTATGCTCTGAACCAATAATCGCCTGTCAGGCAGCCTTTTCGCAAGTTTCCTAAAAACCAGAAAGTTCCCTAAACACTTATCGAAAGGCTCACCAAAGCTAAAATAAAAGTGTCCAAATATAAAGGGGAGAACGTTTCGGGGGAAAACCTGACGGATCCTATCCTAGCTGCAGTAATAGCCGTCACCGTGGTCATCATCTTGCTAGTCTTAAACATGCATTACGCTCGCGAGCTTGGCGTTTTCAAATGGTTGAAAGCTAGGAGGAAAAAGATAGCTGTTTTGTTGCTTTGGAGTTTATGTGTTGCAGGCATATCAGTGAAGTCCTATTGGTACATCTATGTGACGCATCCCAGACTTTGGCCTACGCAATACTCTGAAACAGGTATCGTCTATAAAGAGCTTGCAGGCGACGACACGCCGTACCTGAACGGCTGGGATTTTGCCCTGATCTTTGCTTCGAGTTTGCTTGTTGGAGCTGTCTTATTTGACATTGGAACAATAGTGTACGGCTATATTGTGCAATCTATTCTATCATTCGCCTTTACTGTTACTTGGTCTTCTTTCTTCATCTGGCACAGTCTGGGGTACGGAAAAGTGTACTCGCTTATCGACTTTGGGATTGGTGTTCAATTCATCATTTACTATGCTGTCAAGAATGTTTTTCGGATGATGTTTCCCTTAGCCTTCTTGCTGTGCTTTTTAGGAGTTTTCTTGGGAGCTTTCATTCGTGCCTACGTTCAGCCATCAGCAGAACCAATCTAGCCACATCTTTTTTCACCCGACAGGGTAATTTTCAGTTCATGTTTTCAGTTCGCTTGGTTCAAATGTCCTGATTAGTCTTAAATAAACCAGCACGCAATAGAAGGAAAGACGGTACCTTGGAATTAATGTTCTTGCACTAAATCCTGAAGTGTGACTTTGATGAGTGAATATGACCTGCAAGCTTTGGAGAAATTCCAACGATCTGGGAGGATACTGCGTGAAACGCGCGAGGCAATACGAGGCTTCGTCAAAGAGGACATGCCAATAATCGATGTCTGCGAAAAAGCTGAAAGTCTGATCAGAAAGAAGGGTGGAAAACCCGCGTTCCCATGCAATGTCTCAATAAACGAGATTGCAGCACACTACACGTCTCCGCCTGGCGACAGCAAGAGAATCCCTGAAAAATCAATAGTAAAAATAGATATCGGGGCACATGTGGACGGATACGTTACTGACACGGCGGTCACTGTATGTTTCGATCCTGAATATGAAGACCTCATGAGAACAGCGGAGGTTGCCCTCGAAAAAGCTGTTGAAAATATCGGTCCCAACATTTCTACATCAAAGCTGGGCACAATAATCGAGACCACCATAAAATCTCGAGGATTCAAACCTATTTCAAACCTCACTGGTCATCAGGTTGGACGATATCTTGTGCACGCAGGCACTTCTCTGCCTAATGTCGCGCACCTGTTTTCTTCAAAAATAAAGCTCGGCGCTGTCTACGCAATTGAGCCGTTCGTCACTCTTCCAAATGCAGTTGGCAAAGTTGTGGACGAAGAAGAAAACACCATTTTCCGCTTGGTCAAATCACGGTCACAGAAGAATCCACATGCAAGACAGCTACTGAAACATATAGAGGAAAACTTCAGAACCCTCCCATTTGCCGAACGCTGGCTGCAGGGGATCGTTCCAAACGAGTATCATGCCAAAGCTTTCAAGGAGCTTCTATCATCAAAAACGCTCATGAGCTATCCCATCTTTGTCGAAGCCAGCAGAAAACCTGTAGCTCAGGCTGAGCACACTGTGTTGATAGTAAAAGAAGGATGTGTTGTCTTAACCTAGAATCGGAACTTTTCTTTTTCTCGATCTTTGATTTCCCTGTATATTGCAGTGATCATCATCTTTTCGTTGCACTTCTGGCAAGGTTCAACATCCTTGAAGATGTAGTCGCCCCGCTGAAATTCCCGAACGTTTTTGAAGCCGCATTTCTTGCATTCAACTGTTGTTGTTATCGGCGGAAGTTCTATGTTTGCTCTTGTCACGCGTCTCTTCATCTGCAGCAAGACGTATGCTGACAAGCCTACTCCTATGAATCCTACGAGTATGAGCCATAATGCCACAAACGAGTCTTCCGCGCTATACGCGTTGATCGCAAGTATTAGAGCCGTCAAAGAAAGAGCTATCGTTATCATTATTACCATAAGCACAAGTGACGATACACGTGTCGTCGAGTTTGCCGTTTTGCTCATCTTTTTCCATCCTCCTACTGGCCAATCCCAATCGAGTTGCCTATTCCAGCGATTATCACTTTGTCCCCTTCCTTGGTTCTTTCCAGCACGACTTGTTTGACTCTCTCAATAGCTTTATCGACAGCGTCGAAGATCTCTTTTCGCATTGGTGAGATAGCGTCGCCTATGTCTTCTTTTATTATCACCGCATTTATGGGTATGTGGTGTTCCAATATTGCTTCTTCAATTTTGAATTGATCAACGCCTGGACCGCCTATGGCTGCCCCGATACCTTCTGCAACTTCGCCGACTTCTTCACCTTCAAGCTTGGCTGCTGCGTCGACCATGACTATGGAAGCGATTTTTCCTTCATTCTCATCTATAACCGTCTTGATAGCATCGCCGGGTTTGCCGACGTTTCCTCCCGGTCCCTCAGCTTTCAGCACAAACGCTGTGCGTCCCTCCAGAGGAACAGTGGCAACCACGCAATCTTTGAGAATCTTTCTTATCTCATGCCCATGCATGAGTTTCGCTGCTACTAACGCTCCGGCTCCATCTCCAATTGGCTGACCGAATGAAAAGGCTTTCAACGCACTGGCATATGCTTCAGCTTCTCGCATAATCAACGGTAGCAGCATCTGGATCTGCATGATTATGTAAAGACTGAGCGTTTTCTTGCCTTGGATGTAGAAGTGTCTTATCACTTTGTAAATGTAGTTCAGCGCCATCGCAGCTTCAAGCGTGTTCTCCAAGTTGTTTATTTGCGTCTCATCTGCTGTTGGCGCCATCAGCTTGACTTCGTCTTTAAGGCGTTCATCTCTAATGTCCAAAATATGTTCAAGCTTCCACACTATGCCTGCTGGGTCGAGATTTTGTGGGCCTATTGCGAAGTATTCTAGGAATCTGTCGACTCTTGCAGTTGGATCTGTTTGCGGTTTCCCAACCTCTTTTATTGTTTCTATCGTTGTTTTTCGTCCTTCGTCTTTGAGGTGTTTGAGCTTGTAAAGCGATCCTTCCACTTCTCTGAGCATAATGTAAAGTTGGATTCGCTGTCCATAAAATATGAAAGCTATGAAAAACGCGTAACTAATTGCGTTCAGAATCCACGACCAGGGGTTTTCTCCAAATGGACTCTGTGCTATTTGACCCTGTAGCGATGTGATTGAAGCTAGTATTTCCATGGTCTTTCTACCTTTCGGAAACACTATCAAGAGCTTGGTTATAAGTTTTGGGTAATTCTGCCTTTGATTGGCAAGATTGCAGAGAAGTGGAGCTGCCAGCTTTCTCGGGTTCGCGTGGCCGAAGACCACACTACAACCGAAAACGGAGCGCAGTTTAACTTCCGAGTTCGGAATGGGATCGGGTGGGACCCGCGCCCTATGACCGGCAAACCCCAACTATCACCTGAATTCTTCACTCATTAACCTTTCGCTTCAAAGTCCGGCGGTTTTGGGCATGAAGGAATAATGCATATATTTAAAATAGCCGGATTTCACTCTCATTGTGGCAGAACGGGGTCGTAGTCTAGGCAGGTATGACGACGGGCTCCAGAAATCCACAATGCGTAAAGAAGTGGAGTCCGTTATTAAAGCGGACAATGACCGACTTCTGGAAATGTCATACCAGACGGGAGAAACCCGTAGGTCGCTGGTTCAAATCCGGCCGACCCCACCAAAAACTTCTTTTGTCAAAATAAGCCCACTGTGTTAGTTGTGCGGGAAAATGCTTTCGAAACGAACCAGACCTGCCTCCGTTTCGGTCATGAGCGCGCGAAAAAGACTATTTACCGCCAATGGGTTAGGACTAGCTAAGATTGGCTTGGTTTTTGTCTCGTGTAGATTTCAATCACATAGTTGTCCGGGTCACAGAATGACACGGCATAATATCCTG
>JBGPAV010000068.1:0-5832 GCA_041480925.1 Bathyarchaeia archaeon
AGAAACAACTGGAGAAGAAGTAGAAAACTTCTTTTCCCCCTTTTCCATTTTTAAAAGACAGAAACGTCCAAAAACGTTTAAAAACTGGCTTTCCTCAATTCTTAACGGGCTTTTTTACTCACTACACATATGCTGAATCGATGCACGAATCTTACCTCCATCCTAGCAAGGGCTAAAATATCAAATGTGCGCCCCTATCTAACTTGGTGCTGTTAACGTGTATCATGTAAGACGAAAAGACAAGGAAATCACTGACAATGACGCGATGAAGAAAATATTGAAAGCCACAAAATACGTGACTGTTGCCATGTGCAAGGACAACGAACCATACCTTGTGACACTGAGCCACGGCTACGACGAAAAAAACAATTGCATCTACTTTCACTGTGCAAACGAAGGAAAAAAGATCGATTTTCTAAAGACGAACAACACTGTTTGGGGACAAGCCATCATCGACCACGGCTACGTAGAAGACAAATGCAACCATCCCTACACGTCAGTACACTTCAAAGGAAAAACGACCTTCATAGAGAATATCAACGAGAAACTTGAAGCCGTGAAGTGTATGATAAGACAGCTTGAGAAAAACCCAGAACCAATGATTGCGCGAATAAAGCCCGAGAGACTGAAAAACACGGCGATTTGAAAAATATAAATAGAATATATGAGCGGCAAGAAACCTGAAGAATCAAGCAACTAACCATGTCTGAAATGTTTCAAGCGAATCCTGCGTTTTATGGGTAGAATCTTCTTGTGGTTCTTGGGAATGGTATTGAGTCTATTATGTTCTCCAAGTCAAGCATCCAAGTGATCAGTCTTTCCACACCCATGCCAAAGCCAACATGTGGAATCGTGCCGTATCGCCTCAGATCCAGGTACCAGTCGTAATCTTTTTCGTCCATGCCCATGTCTCTGATACGTTTTATTAACATATCCTTGTCGTCTTCTCTTGCTCCGCCTGTGGAAACCTCGCCAATCCTCGGGACCAGCATGTCAGTAGACATTGCTACCTCAGGTTTGTCTCTGTAAGTCTTGCAGTAAAAAGCCTTGATCACAGTAGGATAATCAAATATGAAGAACGGCTTGTCAACCTCATCCGCCAGAGCCTTTTCATCATCATATCCCAAGTCTTCTCCCCAGTTCTTCTTCAAACCTTTGGAACCGAGCTTCTCCAAAGCTTCTGTGTAAGTTATCTTTGGAAAAGGCGTCTTGACTGAAGCAACTTTGGCCATGTTTGCTCCCAGTTCATCGAACTCTTTCTTGCAGTTTTCAGCTGTTCTCTTGCAGATGTGAGTCATCAGCTCCTCTTCAAACTTCATCAGATCATGCATGTCTGCAAAGGGCCATTCTGCCTCCATATGCCAGTACTCAGTTAAATGCCTAATCGTCCTGCTTTTTTCAGCACGAAAAGACGGAGCAATGCAGTAGACTTTCTCCAAAGAATAAATCAGAATCTCAAGATAAAGCTGAGAGCTCTGCGTCAAGTACATGTTCTGGTCAAAATATTTCAAACCGAAAAGCGTTGATCCACCTTCACAGGCACTTGTGATAAACATAGGCGGCGAAACTTCAAAAAACTTCTGAATGCCGAAAAACTCTCGCGCCGCTTCAAGCACCTCAGCACGTACCTTCATGACCAAGTTCATCTTTCTACTGCGCAACCACAAGTGACGAACGTCTCTAAGAAACTCTTCGCTCTGGTCCTTACTGATTGGAAAAACTTCGGCTAATCCAATTATGGAAATTCTTTCCGCTGAAATCTCATAGCCACCAGGTGCACGCTTGTCTTGTTTTATTAGGCCTTCAAGCGACAGAGACGATTCAATCGTGAGTTTTTCAGCGTCACTCCAAGCTGGGCTGTCAGCCTTAACGGTGCACTGAATAATTCCTGACGCGTCTCGCAGAACAAGAAAAACCATCTGTTTTCCTTCTCTCTTGCGGTAAATCCAACCTCGAATAGTAACCTTTTCATCGTCGTGTTTTCCTTGCAAGAGTTCAGCAATAGATATGAACGGCATAAATCCTCAGACCCTCTCTGCTTTCTTCAAACCTTATTGTTAACCGCTTTTTAAATCTTTAAATTTCTTTGGTCTGCGACTCGAACACTTTTAAGAAGACAAACAGGGCAATGGGCACGGCGCTCGCGGCAAGCATTATGAAGGGTAAAGGTTTCCAAACGTATGAATACAGAAGACCGACAAGAAGCTGTGTAATAGCCTGACTCAGGTAGATAAAGAACTGGCTGCAGCCCACAACTTTGCCCCTGTGTATTCTCTAGGCGTTAGATCACCCAGCAATGACTGATAACTGCTATTTGTCAACACTTGGCCGAGGCCGAAAAAGAAGAATGCTCCTAGAAGAATGTAGAAGGCATACTCTGAAGAAAGTTGCAGAAACAAAAATGGCCATAGCTGGCAGATAGCAGAGGTATCCTAAGACGAGGAAATGTTTTCTTCCAGCCTTGTCCATTCTCAGGCCGGCCACTATGGCGGGTATGGCAGCGCTTAGTGACATGAATGCCATGACGATCGCCCATTGAAACTTTGCTATTCCGAGAGCTACAAGTGCGTAGACAACAAAATAGGTGTTGCATCCTGCCAGCAGACTGCTAGCGGCAGCGTTTGAAATGAAGAGATGAAAAACGGTTCTCGGAACTTTGCCCCAGACTTTCATGCTTTCTCTCACAGATTTGGGATACTCGCGCAGTGCCTCAAGGAGAGCTGGGCGACCACTGTTTGACGTTGAAGGAAGCGTCTCTTTCAGCTTCACTCTCAAGAAAGCGGCTGCAAAATAGGCAACAGTGACTATTGCATAGGCAATCCTCATTCCAAGATCGAATTGAAAAACCAAGATCAGGTATCCAGCTATTATCGAAGCGGGCAGTCCAACGAGGTTTGTGACTACTGCTTGGAAGGTGAAACCTGCGCCGCGATTTTCAGGTGAAACAGAATCAAGCATAATGGCAAACAAGGCTGGCTGATAGAGCAAGCAGAAATTCTGGATCATAATGCCAATCACTATAAATGGCCATGAAGGTGCAAACACAAAGAAGATAGAAGAGAGGGCAACACCGAAAGTCATTGTGTAGACTAGCCATCTTCTTCCATGCTTATCTGCAAGATAGCCGCCTGGAAACTGTACGAAGGCGAGAGCGATTGACCCGGCAAAGCTTATCACGCTCAGAATGAAGTCGTCCGCTCCAAGCACGTCCTTGTAGAATTTGCCGGCATACGTGTTAGGGATTGGCACAGCGAAGAACATCAGAATCCAAGTTATGGTCATGAGTTGGAAGTTGCCCTTAACGAATGAGTATCGATTTCGGAAACGCGAAAACGGGTTCATCTTCTTCTATGCATACAAGACGCAGATTTAAGCTGTAACTTGTCAAATAAGGACAACCCAACGGCAAGACAAACACAATCCTTAAACCGCAGATATCTGATTCTAAGCCTACGTCAAACTGAGGACAAACCTAGTGGCAGAGCTTGAGTTTAAACTGCACTTCCTTATGGAAAGCGTCGCTTTTGGACTAACTGATGGAATAATATGCTTTCTAGGAATAATCGTTGGTGTGGCTAGAGCTACAGGTAGCTCAGTAGACATCCTGATTGCCGCTATCATTGGCGGTATCGCTGACGCACTAGGAAACTCGATAGGCTTTTTTGTTTCACAATCAACGGAAAGGGCCGTGCAAATGCGTGGTGCTGAGGAAGGAAACACCATGCACATCCATTCGAAAAAGGAAGTTTGGCTTAGCGGTGTTTTTGCGTTTCTGGCAACTCTGCTTGTTTTAGTATTGCTACTGATGCCTTTTGCCTTATTCGAAGTGTGGACTGCCACGATAGCTTCGTTCATAATCGGAACCGTTTCAGCCTTTATCTTAGGAACGTATATAGGCAATTTGAGCAAAGAAAACCGGTTTAAATGTGGAGCCAAATACGCCTTCCTAACAATAGTAGGAGCAGTAATATCCTACGGGGTAGGAGAAATCATACACATATACATATAACAAAGGCTTTTGCTGGCTTCTAAATAAGAAAAACGGGGTAAGTTTAGGGAAGTTGAACCTCGCCTATAGCCGAAAGATCGGTTAGGTTGTTCAGCTTCACTTTTTTGTCTGATACCGTGTACAGCACGTTCTCTATGTACAGAGCCCTGTTGACCCAATAGCCAACTTCGGGCACGCCTCCGCCTTCGGTTCCATGAGTGATCCGACCAGTCAGGTTGAAGCCTCCAGTGAGAGTTACGTTGAAAACGTATGCTCCCTGCCAAACAGTCGTTCCATACGCATATGGAGGCACGCCATAAGGATACTGCGATTCAGGATACTGCGATTCATCTATCTTTGCTTCCGAAACAGGCAACACCAGCAGGTTTCGTGTCTTGTCAAACAGAAACGCTTTATGATTGCTCAGAACAGGAGAATCTGAACCTCGTTCGCCAATCGTGTGGTTCGCAAGCTGTATAGGATTGCTCACGTTGGTGACATCGAAAAGCGCTAGTTTGATTCCCTGATACCAAGCAAAATCTCCGCTTTCAGCTTCCACTGCTTCTTTGCCGACGCCGATCAGGTGATTCTCATCATAAGGATGCAGATAGTCCGAGTAACCAGGTATCTTGAGCTCGCCGAGAACTGTGGGATTCGTTGGGTCGCTGATGTTTATCACGAATAAAGGATCTGTTTTCTTGAATGTCACAATGTAGCACCGGTTTCCCATGAAACGCGTTGCGTGAAGATTTTCGGTAACTCCAAGGTTTTCCAAGCGGCCGACGATGCTGAGGTTCATATCTAGAATGTATAGGTTTTGTTGGGTGTAGTTTTTCCAAGTGGTGGTAACTATTCTGAAGTGATTGTTATATTCATCCATTGAAAACTGGTTCAGTTCATTGCCTGGGACTTGGCCGTTAGCTTCGCAAGTCATATTGTTGTCTTTGAAATGTACTCTATATATGGTGGTGTTGCCGTCTATCTCGCGGAAAGTTACATAAATGTTGCTGGGTGAAACATACATGCTACTTGTTCCTCCCAGCATCACCGTCAGATATGTCGGCGCTTCTGTAGCATTTTGGATGTTGGCAGCTACGAAAGTGGTGTACTGATAGTAGTTTGAAGAACCATTGTAGTAGTGTATCTGAGAAGGAGCTACTTCGCTGGCTTGGCCATCAGAATAGATCTTTGGCAAAACGGCAGTATCATAGATTATGTATGCCGTCTGATAGATAACAAAATAAACATAGTCGCCGGTCATTCTGGATTCGAAGTATTCGCCAGTCATTGTTAGATCGCGCAGAAGTGTAGGGTGAGCTTTATTATGAATATCATAGATTAGCATTGATGCTTTGCTTGGCTCATAAAGCAATTCTGGGTAGTAAAGATCAGTAGGACCAGAGTAGTACGGAGTAATCCGCGTATCGTATTGGCTGCCAATTACCACTAATCTGTCGCCGTTGATAAAGAACTCAGTTGGGTAAACTTTGTCGAAAGTTATTGTTGAAACGAGAACAGCGGTTTCTGGAGGATATGCTTTTACTATCGAGATGTGACCGTCAGACAAGGTGTAAATGTATTCGCCGTCTGTTTTCACTATATCGGCCTCGTCAACTCCAGCAACTTGGATGTTTGTAGAAGAGTAGTCAGGTGAGCTTCTTCCGTAGGTGTCTTCGCTTTCAGCAGTGCTTTTTGTCATGGGTCCTAGAGCGTCGACTGCAAAACCGAACCATGTTGTATCGAGATATTCGTATGGATAGCGTCCTTGAGTAGCAGAGTTTGAGACTAGGAAGTTTTTGAGCTCATCGTATGATTGAAAAGTTGTCAAGAACGCTGAAGCAGGA
>JBGPAV010000069.1:0-5804 GCA_041480925.1 Bathyarchaeia archaeon
TATAGGGCTTGTCTTGTGCTTAACCGGTTTTCCCTTGCGCGTCTTTAACCTTTTAACAAGAATCATGTTTCTGATTATGACAAAGTTTCTGTCAGCTTCCATGTCGAATTGTTCCTTGGTTAAAGACAAGACTTCGCTAATCCGGCCTGCAGTCAAGAACAGCAAACTCATAAGGGCCTTGTCTCTTGCATGATAGAAGTCTTCATTAGTCTTGTAAGGCCATTCTTTAGAAGTTATCAAGTTGTGGATCTGTTCTATGCCAAATCGTTCTTTGATGTCCTCATTGGTTCTACGCTTAACATTAACTAGCCAGGCTTGAGGCATTAACTCGCACTCCCTATTGACATTTTAGTGTATAATTGTTGGCTCACTCTATCGCCTCGCACTCATTTTGTTGAAACATTTACGGTGAAAGTATCGTTTAGAATGATTTTTTCTCGATACTACGACTAGATCGCCTTTTTTGAAGCCTTCACCACAGACGTAACAAAGCATGTTTTCTTGCAGCGTTCGCTCGTCAGTTATGCGATAAAAACGGGTCGGATTAGAAAAAGAGGGAATTAGTTGCGGGAGAAATCGCCCACTAGACGGTTTTTGATTAAAACCTTCCTATCTGTGCGCACATCAAGCGCTACTCTTCTTGCTTTCTCAATTGCAGTTGAAGCCTCTCTCTTGCCAATGTCCTTCAGGTTGAAAAATTCGATCACCTGCTTGAATGTTCTTGGGCTTTTGTTTTCCAGAAGCTCAAGTGAATAGAATAATGTTGTGTGATCTACTTTGACTTTGCTTATTGAAGATTTGAGCCAGACATAATTTTCTACAATATCCAAAAACGTGTTGTCTAAGCAGTGCGCTGTTTCCGCCATCTTTCCAGAACCAATTAGTGCTTCTGCACGCAGGACTGTTCCCTGCAAAAATAAGGGGTTCAGATAGTAGCCGAGCTTGGTCTTCACTTTGAAATGGGCCGATTCAAGTTCTTTAGGATGTCGCTTTGTTTTGGTGCTGAACTCGCCCCATATTATCTGGAAGAGCTTCAATTTCTCCTTTAAGCTTGAATCATCAATCTTGTCAAGCCTTGCTGTCACCAAGTATTCTTTGAACAATTCGAGTTTGTCCAGTTTCGTCGCCGAATCCTCTAATCTTCTCAGAAAGTGCGTGCTTGACAACGGTTCTAACGCTATCTCAGCGAGTATCTTCAGGATGTGCTCCATTGCTACGACAGCAAACAGGTGTGCACTGCGAAAGTCTTCCCTCGAAAAAGCCGAAGTAGCCCGACTCAGGTAGATGTCCGAGTCTACTAGATGTGCTTCGGTTCTGATGTCTACGCGGTCAGGAGAACCATAGGATTTCGTCATCAACAGCTTCGTGTTTGTGAAGGACCAGTCTCGGTCGTAGAGGATCTGCATCTCGTAAAGTTTCTGATCCAGTTCCGGCGGGATAAGGCTGTGAATCCACTTTTTCGGAGCATGGTCTAAATCGATTAGCAGTCCACCTGCTTCAATCCTCTCCACATACTCGTCGCTGATTTCGCTTCTGTCAAGTATCAGCAAGTCCACGTCGCTGGATGGTTCAGCTTCTCCTCGGCTCCAGCTTCCAAATAAGCCTATTCCGTAGGACGTTGTCTTTGGCTTTGAGTTCGTTCACGATCTTTTCAAGTGTTTTTCGCATTTTTTCTGGAAGTCTGATCATTCATGTTCAATCCTGTCTTGTGGAATCAGTAGTTGAGGTTAGTATTCAAAATTTCTGATGTGGATACTCCTAAAGAAACCGTAAAATTTATATATTAAAACATTTCACTAGAGGGGTTACGCTGGGACCGGATGGACATTTTTCTGATTCCGACTCCCTGAATTAGGAACATGAGACGGTTCTCGCAACAGAAAACTGGGGCGAAAAAACATGAGCAAAAAAGAAAGCAGAACCCATCAACGTCTGCTCGACAAATGCCCAGAGTGCGGTAGCGTGAACCTTGTTCACGATTATGATACAGGCGAAACAGTCTGCGGCGACTGCGGACTCGTAGTATACGAGCAAATGATGGACAAGGGACCAGAATGGCGCGCCTTCACCCAAGAAGAGAAAGCCTCAAGAAGCCGCGTTGGAGTACCAACATCCTACTCCGTACATGACAAAGGCTTGTCAACGGCAATCAGTCAAGTTGACAGAGATGCCTTTGGAAGGAAACTCCCCTTAGCCACGAGGCTACAGATGTGGCGCCTCAGAAAGTGGCAGATACGCTCGAGAGTGCATTCATCCATTGACAGAAACTTGGCTCAAGCCATGGCAGAACTAGACCGTCTATCAGATAAAGTCTACATTCCACCACCAATCAAGGAAAAAGCAGCCGTCGTGTACCGCAAAGCCCTCGACAAGGGTTTGGTCAGAGGAAGATCAATCGCAGCCATCGCTGCAGCCGCTCTGTACGCAGCTTGCCGCGGAAGCGGAACACCGAGAACACTGCGCGAAATAGCCGAAGCAAGCCTCGTTGACAAAAAAGACGTGGCCAGATGCTACAGACTGCTTCTGCGCGAACTTGACGTACACATGCCCATCGCTGACCCGCTGACATACGTTTCAAAAATCGCTGAAAGCACAGGGATATCTGGCAAAACTCAAGGCGTAGCCATCCAAATCCTGCGCGAAGCCAGAAAGCGAAGAGCCGCTGCAGGAAAAGACCCGATGGGTTTGGCCGCAGCTGCATTGTACATTGCCTGTCTGCAGAACAATGAGAAGAAGACGCAGAAGGACATCGCTGAGGCTGCAGGCGTCACAGAAGTTACAGTGAGAAACCGTTACAAGACTTTGAAGAGACAGCTGAACCTAGAGATTCCAGAATAAGAATGGGTATTAGCTCTCATTTTCCTCTTTTTCAAGCTCCATCACAATGGGACCCTTGTAACCGCAGTTTTCACAAGCATACTTCGTTGGCGTAAGCCAGAAATCAAAGCTGCTGGACAAGTGTATCTGTGGGCTAGCGCATCGTGGACAGTAAATCTTGGCGTGTTTAGTGCGTTTCAGGTTTTTCAGAACTTCACGTATATTGCTTAGAATTTCCATCTTGAGCTTGCACCTGCTGTGTTGTGGCTACTGGAGTTCAATGTTGCCTTCTGGGTATCCGAGGTCAACCAGATATTTCCTGACTCTGTCTCTGTGGTCTCCTTGAAGAATTATCAGGCCATTTTTGGCTGTTCCTCCACACGCACAGAAGTTTTTCAGTTTCTTAGCCATTTCACCCAAATCGGTGCTCTTATCATCTACACCGTTCACAATGGTGGTTGGTTTGCCAAACTTCCGTGTCTCAAGCCGTATCCGGATACGTTGTTGCTCCTTCTCTATCTCCCTGCAAGCGCACAAATCTTTGGGAAGCCCGCATGTTGGACATATTTCGGCCATGATGCTCAGCCGTATAGTTGCCGTTGAAATATATAAGACTTTCAAATCATCGTTTCAGAAGCAAACTACATAGCCACACTACAGTTTACGAAAGCTTTAATGTTAATAGACGGTGATTATGCGTTCATGAAAGCACTGGTTGTTGGCTGCGGAAACATCGGCTCAGTAGCCGCTGAAGACCTAGCACGAACCATGAAAGCAGTTGAAGTTGTTGTCGCAGACAACGATAAGACACGAGCTGAAGCCATGGCCAAAAAAATCGGAACAGAAAACATCTCATCCATAACGCTGAACGTCTCAGACCGCGAGAAAACCGTCAAAACTCTGAAAAACTATGACGTAATCCTAGGTTTCCTGCCTGGAAAACTTGGTTACCGCTTCATCGAAACATGCATTGATGCTGGCAAAGATCTGGTAGACGTTTCTTACATGGCTGAGAATCCACTGGAACTGAACAGCAAAGCTGTGAAGGCAGGCGTCACGATTGTGCCCGACTGTGGCTTGGCACCAGGCATCAGCAACTTCCTCGTCGGACACGCTGCAAACAAGCTCGACAACGTGAAAGCCGTTCACATAATGGTCGGAGGCCTTCCAGAAACACCTGTACCGCCACTCGGCTACGTTATAACTTGGTCTCCTGAAAGCCTCATCGACGAGTACACGCGAAAAGCAGGAATCATCCAAAAAAACAAGAAAGTCGAGGTTGAAGCATTAACCGGATTAGAGGAGATAGTGTTTCCGATAATCGGAAGACTTGAAGCCTTCTATACGGACGGCCTGAGGACTTTGATGCACACGATCAAAGGCGAAGAAATGTGGGAAAAAACCCTCAGATACCCGGGGCACGCGGAGAAGATCAAGACACTTGAAGCATTAGGATTCTTTGACGAAAAACCTGTCAACATAGGCAATGCTGAAGTATCACCGAGAAAGCTTGCGATAAAACTTTTGGCTCAGAAGCTCTGGAGACCAGAAATAAGAGACGTCGTAGCGTTGAAAACAGAGGTCTCAGGCATTGCCAAAGGCATGCAGGTAAACTACGTTTATCAAATGCTTGACTTCTACGACAAGAAACATGGGATAACTGCGATGGCCAGAACAACCGCGTATCCTGCATCAATAGTCGCGCAAATGTTGCTCAGGAAAGCAGTGAAAGAGACAGGCATTGTACCGCCAGAAAAAATAGGCGTGCATGACGAGCTTTTCAAAAAATTTATTGCTGAACTTGAAAGTCGTGGCATACACGTAGGCGAAGAAACAGCGGAGAGTTGACCTGTTCAGATTCGCCATCCTAAACTTTTGTTCCAACTTGCACAGAACAGTCAATCTCCTAGGTGCGAGAAAAAACCTACAATTTGCGAGTTTGAGGTATGTTCTGTCTGGCGCGTTGAATTAGCAAACACTTAAAAGGTCAACGTTGAACGCATATTGCTGAAAAGGTGTAATGTAGAGATGCAGATTTGCCCAGCCATTGTAGCTGCTGGAAGAACACAATTCGGAGAACATTACGAAAAAGAGCCGGAAAAACTGATTGAAGAAGCATGGCTCAAAGCTTCGTTTGATGCGGATATTGAACGCAAAGACATTGAAGCCTTCTATCTCTCCGACTATTTTCTCCCAATAACGAACAAGCTTGGTCTCGAAGAAGGTTTTCTGTCTGAACTCACAGAGCTTCATGTTCCAATGGAAGTAACACGCTCATTCAGCTCCGCCTTGTCGAATGCCTGCAACGCAATCAAATCAGGCAAACACAAGATAGTCTTGGTCGGCGGTATAGAAAAAATGACTGACCGCTGGGACAAAATCCGCGACGACCTCATGTTGCTGGAAGGCCCGTGGAGCTACTATGCAGGCTGCACTCCAGAAGCAAACCACGAACTCATGCTAAGAGCATACATAAAAAAATACGGAATAAAACAAGAAGACGAGGAAAAACTCAACATTGCTTTGGCCCAAATTTCAGTCAAGAATCATCTCCATGCAACAAAGAACGAATATGCGCAGTACCAGAGAAAGATAACAGTGGAAAACGTCATCAATGCTAGAAAAGAAGCCCGTAAACCCTTAGGCCTCTACGATTACGCGCCTGTCTCTGACGGCGCAGCCATACTTATCCTCACCAATGACGAAACCGCAAAAACCTACACAGACAAGCCCATATACATTTTAGGCTCATCATCAGCAACAGACTACCTCAACTATCCAGCAAGAGATGACCTGACCCACTTTGTCGTAACCAGAATGGCCATCGCAAACGCATTGAAGACGGTTGATGTGAAACTCTCAGATCTGCAGCTAGTCGAGCTTTGCGATCAATCCACAGTAATGGAAATGGTTTCACTTGAAGATCTAGGCTTCTGTAAGCCGGGAACAGCTTGGAAGAGCATCTACGAAAGCTGTCAAGACTACAA
>JBGPAV010000070.1:0-5622 GCA_041480925.1 Bathyarchaeia archaeon
ATGCTCAACCTCTGATTTCGGGAGAGACAGCCAAAGATCAACCAAACTATCTTTCTTCTTCTCCAAGAGGTTTATCTTCATTTTCTTGGTTTCGATAAGCGTGTCTATTGCCTTCTCAAACGGCGTTGCAATGAATTTCAGGGGCTTCTCGAAAACTGATGAAACGAGGCCTTTCTTTTCCAGATCGCGCAGAATCCGATAAGTTTCAGTGCGATGCAGTGACAGAGCTTCAGAAGTCTCGCTTGCCTTATGTTCACCAGTCCTTGCAATATACAAGTAGACTCTGATCTCATTCTTTGAAAGACCAAGTCTGAAAAGAGCCTTTTCAATGAGCTCGACGGATTTGCCTGGTCCCGTGTCCATTCTCACGAATTTCCATAAACCCGTGTTTTCATCATACAACTTCATTATACTTTCGGGCTTTTCAACTGCTAATTCCATATTCAGATCCCTTGTAGCCTTGCTCCTTATTCTAATTCGGAAACAGAATTCGAATCACCCGACAACATATTTTATACTTCTGAAGTCAAAATATGAATTCAAAATCAATATTTCAAAGCTTTTAAACGACAACATACAAACTACTAATCAAGCCTGAGCAGGGCTCAACGGGGAGAAGGCCAGTGACAAACAGATTAGGAGTAGAGCTGAATCTCAAAAGCATGTTTCTCCCGAGAAACAATCATTGGTTCAGAAGAGCAATCCTAGTTTTCGTCTTCATACTGTTCGATTACGTGTCAACTCTTGTCTTCTGCCGCGCGCCACATGAGGAAGCCAACCTATATGCACGGATGTTCATGGAGAACCTGGGGATATTTTCGGGCCTCACACTCTTTGTGCTAGTGTTTAATCTTCCAATCTATGTCACGTTGAGTCTGGACTCTCACATCGTTAGACTACCAGCCAAGATTGCCTCATTCTTCGAGCTGGGAGTCGACCTTGTTTTCGCATGGTTTGTCGCAGGATCACACTTCAATGGCGGCGCCAGCTGGTTCTGGCCAATGCCTGAACTGACTCGACAAGCCATCGGTGCGCTCCTGTATTTTACTATCGCTTTCTTGCTCGTTAAACCCCATCGCCCAAGGTATGAAAACAAACGTCTAACGGGTGCGTAGCGCTTCATAACATACTAACCCTATTATTCTGTGGACAATGATTGATCCACTGTTCCATTTGGGAGATATGCACATGACCGAATCCAATACGAAGCCTCTGCAAAACAGTCACAGCGAAACGCAGAACAGCCCTGACTCCTTTCCGCCTATCCAATTGCCAGAAGCAAACAATGGAAACGTCCAAGAAGCAAAAGTCGGTCAACAAAATGAACAGAAAATGCAAGAACTCCTCCAAAGCATGAATGAAGAAAGCGCCAAGCTGAGCGGATATCTAGCAGAAGAAAATAAAATAATGATTGATCTCTGCAACTCACTTGTTCAGGTTACGAAAAAACTGCACGTGTCCTTTGACATCCCCCCTCGGGACCTGTCACTGCAGAGAAATACAAGGAAAGCACTACTGAGCGAGGATGGATATCTCAAAATTCAGTATGATGAAGATACTCATTCAGCTTTTCTAGCAGAATATTCATCTGAAGTCGTCATGACCGTATTATGGGTTGTAGTACCGGAATTGACCAAAGCCATAAGCGTCTACAGAAAAAGAGCCAACTCAAGGATAAGCTTCTTTGAAGGACTGAAGAAGGAACTGAAGAACATTGCTCGCGCTATTGTTAGCGACAAAACGGAAAACACCGCTAGCAACGATGCCATATCAAGCCCGACGAAATAGCCATGACAAAAAACCCAAAGAACTAGGTGTCAAAAATGGGCAATTTGCTGACTGAAATACGAACCTTCTATTCATTAAAGGAAATTCAAGAAAATGTTGAAACAGAAATTGAGCAACATAAAGTGTTGCTTGAAGACTACAGCCAATGGTTGGGAACGCTTCTTAGAAACCCGGAATCTTCGAAAGATCAAGATTGGGGCAAGAAAACTGCCGAGTTGCAGAAAGTTCTGAAATCCGGAAACAGAAAAGGGAACAAGAAAGAAGAAAAGAGGACGGGCACATCAACAGAATGGATAGCATTCAAAGACATTATGCTCAACGCCGACAATCTTGGAGAAGCAGAAATGCTGTTTGAAGCAATAGAAGAGCTAAAAACAAAAATCGATAGACTTGAGAAAGCAAGAAGTTCAATAGCAGATTTGGAACGTTATGGTTTGGGAAAAGACCTCCTTTACATAACCTACATCAAAGATGGAGTGCCTGAAAGATTGGTTTTCAAACCAAAGAAAGGCACCAACGCAGTGGAGAAATTCGGGTTTTCAGCAGATTTTTCAATACTCGAACAAATATGAAAACATGAATAATCAGCTTTCAGCAGCTATCATGCTGGCACTGAGATACAAACTGGAGAATTTCTTGGCCAAATCACGCAAACTATAGACTGTAAAACTAGACTTGAACAGCCGTTCCATCTGGCGGCTTTTGGTGCCGACGCCAATCAGGGAGATGCTCTTTCTCTCCAACATTTTCACTGTTTCTGACAACGAATCCTTGAGACTGGAGTAGTTGTATTGATAGCCATCAGAGACAACTGTGATCAGCCGCATGTTTTCCGGTCTGTTCTTTATAACCTGTCCTGCAACCATTAATGCATCTGATAGCAAAGTAGGTCCATCAAACTTGATACCGCCAATCCGAGATTTTACCCTTACATTATAGCGCTCTTTTGGATCTTTGATTACGAAAAACCGATTACTGAAAGCGTACATCGCCCAAGACGCAGGATCCATAAGCAACTCACTCGCAGCGTCACCCAGTATTGTGAGAACTTCTAAGGCGAAATCTTTCACATATCTCATGCTTCTGCTTGCGTCAAGCAATATAATCCACGAGTAGCTTTTGCTCAGATTTTCATCTAACATGAAAACATCCATTCTAGGACTCTTGCTTGCGATGACCTGTATCATTTCCTGTAAATCCAGTACTCCATAGTTCTTTCTAGGATCCTCATCTAAAGCATCTCTGGCCACAAGAAGCGTCTCTATCAGCCTATGAGCCTCACTCTTGCAACGGGCTTTAATTCTCAAGAATTCTGTGTAGTCTTGCGGTGGAATCTCTACAGACGCGAATCCTGTAGAAAGCACAAACGGTTGGTATTTTTCTAATATCTTCTGATCTTTCTCTTTCTGAAGCCTCCAAGAGTCAAGAACTTGAGATGCTTCCGTCTCAGCCGATCTCTGCCATGCTTCCAAAGAAGACTCGGAGTATGGGAAAATGCCTCCGAGGAAATCTAGGCATTTTCTGAAATTGTTATCAAGAAATACATTGAAATCAACGAGACACGAAGAGTGAAAGATCCCACACTTGCCAAGCTCTTCAGTGTGCGGCAGAAAAGGAACCTCTGTGATAGGCCCGAGGTCTTCGATTGCGTAGTAGATATCATCAGCTAGTTTCAGCCTCTCAGCAGTCAAGTTGCCATTCGGGTCTTTGAAAGAGAGAAGGGTTTTTGCTCTGAAATGTTCAAGCAACTGAGCTAAATTATCGATTATGTCATGCTCTACTCCAGACTTGATGTGCACTATGCCTGTGTTGCTTCTTATTAGCAGTTCTGCCATGCATTTGGTCGCTGGATTTATCACTTTGTCCAATCTGTGAAGCCTTTTCAGTGCAAGCGTATTTGCCAACGTCAAGTCTGCAAGCTTCTCAGGATATCTGCTAGCAACAAAAGAGTTTGCTTTGACATCTTCTATCAAGAAAGTCGTGAACCGTGCCAGTTCCGCGTTTTTTCCTTTTCGCCATTCTTCGTAATCGTCGAACGCGGAGCAGAAAACATGGGAACCAAGATGAAAAACCGACGCTCTGAAGAGACTTGCAAGTTGCCTTTTACCTTGAGCATCATCTTGGAAGTCATATCCCATTAGAGACAGTAGCTTCTCTCCTTCTGTTTCCTTTGTTTTTGGCTCAGGAAAAATGCTGACAAAACCAGAATCATCGCGAAGCAACTGTGGAAAAGTGGCATTTGAGGAAACTAGCAGTTTTGTTTTAAGATAATCTTTGTCGAAGAAAACTGACCAAGCATAATCCAGAAACCCCAATCAGCTCACCAAGAGCAGCAAAGCCACTTAACTGGAGAAGATGGCCTCAATCAGTCTGCGCACGTCAGCTTGAACTTCAACGCTGTCACTTGTTAAGGCTATTATAGTTTCTTCAGCTGTAGTGAGAGGATCAGATCCGTCTTTTATGAGAACCGCCCAGTGTACCAAATCGCCCACTGAGGGCCCATAGGGAAGGTCACCAGCTTTGTACTGTTTTCGCATTTCTGCGCCGACTCGTATGATTTTGTAAGCAGTATTATCGTCAACGCCGGTTCTTTTTCTCAGAAGTTCAACTTCCTTTTGCGAAACTTTTTCGCCGACGCTTTCGTAGTCGAAGTTGATCCAGACGCTCATGCGTCTCCTGAAAGCGGCGTTAAGAGGTTTGGTGCCTGAGAATTCTGCTGAAAATGGGTTCATGCTAATGATTACATATGCGTACGGGTGTCGCGTGACTATGTCATTGTCTTTTTCAGTTAGAACTAAATGACCTCTTGTGTCCAGCACCGGGTTCAAACGCGTGGCGACGTCTTGTTTCATCATGTTGGCTTCATCGAGGTATAGGAGACCTCCGAATCTCAGCCAACTCGTGACTTGTCCATCTATCCAATTCTCTTTTCCCAAACCTATGAATCGTCCAATGAGATCGTAGGATGACGTCTGTAAACCGCAGTTCACTTCCCAAACTGGCAATCCTGTCAGCTCAGCTACAAGATAGGTGATGTGAGTTTTGCCTGTACCTGAAGGGCCTATCATCGCGCATTGTTTAAAATAGTAGAGGGCTCTGACTATTCGTTCCACATATTTTTGGCCGCTGTCCACGTACTCAGGAGTCCCGACAGGAACTAGACTGTCTAGAGATTCCGGAAAAAGATGTCCAGGATGTAAGTCGTATTTTGAGATTTCATACTTGTAATATTGAGGAGACTGCGACATTTCTCTTCTTTTGCTTATGCTCACCACTATCTTGGAATCGCCTCTCTTGAGCGACATGGATTCCGTTTTGGTCAAGGTCTGGGCTGCTCCTTTTATTGCATCTGTTGCGTATCCTAGCCCGCCTGGTTTCGCCTCTTGCTTCATTGTCTACTCCTGGACATATCCTGTGGTTTGGCTTAATAAAAGTATTATGTCTTAACATACCATATTAGGCCGATGTATCACGCAAATGTGCGTGAAAATCGGCACAGACTAACCCTTATTATCGAAAGCACTGCGACTACAGTATTCACACGTTAATCAGGATGAACCATTATGACCGAACAACAACCTCAAAAGGAGGCTCCTCCAGTTCAGAACACCGTTCCACCAATAGTGATCAATTCGACACCTGAGAAGCAGAAAACAAGCGAAGAAGGAACATCAGAATTTCTGAAAGAAATGCAGGAAAGCGCAGGACAGATATCCGAACTTTCAGCAGAAGAAGACAGCATAGTCAATCACTTCTTCGGATCCCTGAACAAAATCTTGAAGCCTTTTGGCAAAACCCTCGAAATATCGATCCCGGCGCTTCCAAAAAAATATC
>JBGPAV010000071.1:0-5606 GCA_041480925.1 Bathyarchaeia archaeon
AGTAAAGGCCGGAGTAAAACTCGCCGTATGTGAACAAAGCTGCAACCTGCTCGGAATACCGCGTGGAGACTTCACACCTGAAGCAAAAATCGTCGGAGCGGCCACACTCAACGACCTCGCACTCGAAGCAGACGCTGTTCTCAGCTTCTAAGTGAAAAAACAATGTCAACGCCAAAACGTATCTACATGGATCATAACGCAGGAAAACCCGTAGATCCACGTGTCACTGAAGCAATGCTGCACTACATGAACACTTCATATGGCAACCCCTCATCACTGTACACATTCAGCCAAGAGTCACGGAACGCGTTCGAAGAAGCCAGAGCCAAAGTTGCGGAGCTCATAAACGCGGAAAAGAAAGACTCGATCATATTCACTTCAGGCGCAACCGAAAGCAACAACCTAGCTGTCAAGGGATTAGCCAACCGATACAAGGATCGCGGAACCCGCATCCTAACGTCAGCAGTGGAACACATGTCCGTCGTCAACCCATGCAAATACCTCACAACAAAAAGCTTCGAAACGATTTTTCTTCCTGTCGACCAATACGGTTTTCTGAATCTAGAAAATCTGGAAAAAGAGCTCACAGACAAAACCATCTTGGTCACAGTAGTATACTCAAACGGCGAAATCGGAACAATCGAGCCCATAAAGGAAATCAGCCAAATAGTACACAGAAAAAACGCCTACTTACATGTTGACGCCACGGCTGCAAACGGCCAAGTCCCAATAGATGTCAGAAACGAAGGAATAGATTTGCTCACGTTATCTTCCAACGACATGTATGGGCCAAAAGGAGTAGGAGCACTCTACATAAAAGAGGGAATACGATTGGAGCCCTTGCTTCACGGGGGCGGACAGGAACGTGGCTTGCGATCTGGAACAGAAAACGTTTCAGGCATCGTCGGTTTTGGGAAAGCAGCAGAAATAGCTCAAAAGGAAATGAGCTCAGAAAGTGAACGCTTGACCAAGCTCAGAGACAGATTAATCAAAGGCTTATTGGAACCGATTCCTCACTCGTACCTGAACGGTCATCCAACCAAACGACTGCCTAACAACGTGTCAGTTCGTTATAGCTTCATAGAGGGTGAATCAATGCTGCTCAGCCTTGACTTGATGGGCGTGGCTGCTTCTTCAGGCTCTGCATGCACTGCAAAAACGCTGGAGCCTTCTCACGTGCTGCTGGCAACAGGGCTAAAACACGAGGAAGCACACGGTTCACTCATGTTCTCGCTGGGTAAACAAAACACAGAAGAGGAAGCGGATTACGTAGTAAGCTTAATGCCGGGTATAGTTAAGAGATTAAGGGCAATGTCACCGTTAACTCCTAAGGAGCTGAATATGTGATGTATACTGAAAAAGTGATGGACCACTTCAAGAATCCTCGGAACATGGGCGAAATTCCGGACGCAGACGGCGTAGGCACAGTCGGAAACCCTGTTTGCGGAGACATGATGACCATCTACATAAAAGTCAAAGGCAACCGCATAGAAGACATCAAATTCAAAACCTTCGGCTGCGGGGCAGCAGTAGCCACCAGCAGTATGGTCACCGAAATCGCCAAAGGAAAAACACTTGAAGAAGCCATGAAGATCACACGTGCAAGCGTAGCTGACTCGCTGGGCGGTTTGCCCCCTGTCAAGATGCACTGCTCCAACCTAGCCGCAGACGCATTACACGCCGCAATAGAAGATTACAGCAAGAGACAGAAAGAGGTGAAAAAATGAAACCCCAATTCGTCCGATGCGAACAGTGCAAAACCGAAATCCCATCAGAAACATGCAAACTAGCCGCATACAGCACGACGATCAACGGCAAACCATACATTTTCTGCTGCGAGTCCTGCGCAACACGCTACAAACAGAAAAAACACGGAGCAAAATAGATCGTAAGCAGATCTAAACGTCTCCTTATTCTTGCTGGCAATGTGAACAGACGTAGGAAGCAGTACTTCCTGTTCTGATCTTCTCAATAGTAGTGCCACATTTTGGGCAAGGCTTGCCTGGCTTGTAACCTACCAGAAAATTGTTTGGAGTGAACCGTCCCCTGTGTCCATAGAAATCCTGTTCAAAAGCCGCTCCACCCAATCTTATACTATGATTCAGCACCTCTCGAATCGCCTTGTACAAGAGAGTGATCTCTTTCTCAGATAGGGTTGAGATCTTGCGGCTTGGATGAAGCTTTGCCTTGAACAGAATGTCTTGTATGTAGACGTTGCCAATTCCAGCAACATTTTTCTGGTCAAGCAAGAAGTTCTTCACTCCAGTCTTTTTGCCGGCCAATAACTTTCTGAAATAGTCTGGAGTGAACTTCTCATCAGTTGGCGGCATACCCAGCTGTCCTGTTAGTTTGTGTTTGGACTTTTCTTTTTCTGAAACAAGGTGAATGTAGCCAAACCACCAAAAATGTATCGTAAAACCTGTCTTGTCAGAGAAATTTAGTTTGAACTGAGCGTTTTCCTGAAGTTTCTGGCATGGCTCAAAGTAAAGAATCTCTGCACCCATTCCGAGATTAATGAGCAAATCGTATGACGAATCAAGCGCCAAGAACAGCCATTTGCCTTTACTTGAGACGCCTTTCACGGTTTTTCCTTTGATTTTTCGGAGAAAATCTTTCACAGACAGGTTGAGGTTTTTTGGCTGTTTAATGTCAGCATCTGCTATTCGTTTTTTCTTTATTGTCTCATTCATTTGGCCTGCTATTACCGTTATTTCAGGAAGTTCAGGCATAACCTTTACACCATTAATTGATCAAATCTGCATCAGATAGACTCTTGTTGGTTTTATGGCATACCTTAAATATACAGCATTGATAAGATTTTGCCAGAAGAAGTGGTGAACGAATTGGACAAGTGGGAATGTCTCGTATGCGGCTATGTATATGATCCTGCAACAGGTGATCCAGAACACGGTGTGAAGCCAGACACGCCATTCGAAAAGCTGCCTGAAGATTGGGTCTGTCCCGTTTGTGGCGCATCCAAAGACCAATTTGCCAAAAAAGGCTGACAAAATAGGCCTTGGCATAGCCCTTTCAAAACTTTAATTATCAACATCAAACCAAATTCAATTGAACGGTCATGTCTATAGCTAAAATACGCAAAAGAGACGGTAGACTAGTAGCTTTTGACTCTAGTCGCATTCGAGACGCCATCCATAGAGCCTTGATTGCAGTGGAACTCGAAGATGGCGGAAAAGCCGACGATTTGACTAGAGAAATAGTGAAGCTTCTGGAAGCGAAGTTTGCGGAAGCAGTTCCTTCTGTTGAAGATGCTCAAGATGCTGTAATTGAAGTTTTGAAAAGAGAAGGTTTCCTCAAAATTGCTGAAGAATATCAGACTTATCGGAAGAAAAAAGAGGAAATAAGAAACCTGAGAGAAACCCTCGGAATAGTAGAGCCGAAACTCACCGTGAACGCTCTTGAGGTTCTGAGGAAACGATACCTTCTGAAAGATGTGAATGAGCAAATCATAGAAACTCCAGCCGAAATGTTCACACGCGTCGCAAGAGCAGTAGCCGCGTCAGAGAAGAAATACCCTGAAGAGCCGAAGAAGAGTGAAAAAACCTTCTATGACATGATGACACGGCTTGAATTTGTTCCAAATTCTCCAACTTTATTCAACGCAGGAACCCCTCTTGGGCAACTGTCTGCATGTTTCGTTCTGCCAGTCGGAGATTCTTTGGAAAGCATATTCACCGCTGTGAAAAACATGGCTCTCATAGAGCAAACAGGCGGAGGAGTAGGCTTTGACTTTTCCCGTCTTCGACCGAAAGGCGACATTGTCAAATCAACAAAAGGCATAGCTTCAGGCCCACTAAGCTTCATGCGCGTGTTTGACGTGTCCACCGAGATTATCAAGGCTGGCGGAAAAAGACGGGGCGCCATGATGGCAATCCTCAGAGTTGATCATCCCGACATTCTTGAATTCATAACGTCAAAACAGCAGCCAGGTTTCCTCTCCAACTTCAACATATCAGCTGCCGCAACAGACGAGTTCATGCAGGCAGTTGAAACAGACAGCGAATACTGGTTAGTCAACCCGCGAGACAAAGAGAAAACCAGCAAACTCATAGCCAAAGACGTTTGGAACTTGATGGCCCAATCTGCTTGGCAAAGCGGAGACCCAGGAGTCGTTTTCATCGACGAAATCAACAGACACAACCCGACTCCTGAAGTCGGAAATATAGAGTCCACCAACCCCTGTGCCGAACAGCCACTTCTACCTTATGAGTCATGCAATTTGGGTTCGATAAACTTGTCACGGATGGTTGAAGATGGTAAGATAGCTTGGGATAAGCTGAAGGTGGCTGTGAGAAATGCTGTTCAGTTTTTGGATGATGTGATAGATGCAAACAAGTATCCTTTGCTGGAGACAGATAAGATTACGAGGGCGAACAGGAAGATTGGTTTGGGCGTGATGGGTTTTGCTGACATGCTCATAAAACTGCGTGTTCCTTATGATTCGGAGAAAGCTCTGAGCGTAGGTGAGCAGTTGATGAAGTTTATTGAAGAAGAGGCGCACAAGAAGTCTATTGAGCTTGGCGAAGAGAGGGGATCATTTCCGAATTTTGACAAGAGTATCTGGAAAGACAAGTATGGCAGCATGAGAAATGCTACGGTGACTACGATAGCGCCGACAGGCAGCATAAGCATCATAGCTGGTTGTTCTTCAGGGATAGAGCCGCTTTTTGCGATTTCGTTCATCAGAAATGTTTTGAGCGGGACTAGGCTTTTCGAGACAAATCCGTTGTTTGAGTTGGTTGCTAAGGAGAGAGGATTTTACAGTGGTGGGTTGCTTGAAGAGATAGCTAGAACTGGTTCAGTTCAAGATAATGACAGGGTTCCTGAGGATGTCCGAGAGCTTTTTGTGACTGCCTTAGAAATACGTCCGGAATGGCATGTTAGACTGCAGGCTGCATTTCAGAAATATACTGATAATGCTGTTTCTAAGACGGTGAATCTGCCTAGTGAGGCAACGGTTGAAGATGTTAAGAGCGTTTATGAACTGGCTTGGAAATTGAAGTGCAAGGGAGTGACGGTTTTCCGTTATGGAAGCAAGCCGGAGCAAGTGCTTTACATTGGTCAGGTGGGAACAGAAAAGCGAAAATTCGTCACTGCTGAGTCAGAATATGCAGGCGGCTGTCCGACGCAGACTTGTCCATTTCCAGGATAGGCTCACAGTGAAAAAAGGAAGATTAACATTTAGACTGCTTGCAGCTTTAGATCGGATCGCTTAAGGCGTTGGTTTTGCTTGCATTGTTTTGTCTAGCATTTCTATCGCTGTTCCGTAGCTGAAATTCCATGCCCCGTCCTTGAACATCTGGTACATTTCAACGTTGTCCCATGTTCTGTTCGCCAAATCTCCAAACAAAAGGTTAGCTTCTTTGAGATGTCCACCCTGAGCTAAAGCTGTAAATGAGCTGCGCATTTGGGAGTATTCGTAAGCAGGTAATGCGAGTCTTATGAATAGTTCGTCTTTGTACAGTATCTTTTCGTATGCGGTATTGTATGGCAGATAACTTAATCCTGTAATGAATCTTCTCAGGCTTGCACTGTTTGAGAAGACAAGATGGTATGATGTGAATAGTGTTGTTGGAACTGGGTTTGGG
>JBGPAV010000072.1:0-5600 GCA_041480925.1 Bathyarchaeia archaeon
AGGACAGAAAATGTTCCAGATAGCAGGCGGACAAGTAACGGAAAAGGCCGCTGAACGCAAAACAGGCCCAACAGTCGGTGAAGAAGACGTGAGACTGGTGGCAGATCAAACAGGAAAAAGCTTGGAAGAAGCTAGAAAGGCATTGGAAGAAAGCGGTGGAGACCTAGCCAAGGCTATCCTGCTGCTTCAGTCATAACCGTGTCATGCCACTATGTGCCTTTTCAACACTACGACAACGCAAAACTTCTGCAAATATGTTTCAAGACACTGAATAAGCTTCGCTTTGAACAAAAACGTGTAGCAAAGCATGGTTCAGTCGAACTTAAGTAAACGTTGCTCAATATGTTCATTGGAGGCCATCCATAAGTGTTCGACATCGTCTCAGTTGGGCATTTCAGCATCGATTCTATATTCCTTCCAGACAGAAAAACGCCCTTCGTTGTTCTGGGTGGCTCCACGACTTACGTGTCACTTGCTGCTCGCTGTCTGGAGTCAAGAGTATCTGCAATATCAAAGGTGGGTGGCGATTTTCCTGAAGCCTACCGCTGGTGGCTGGATCAAGAAGGCGTTAATCTTTCTGGGCTGAAGAAAGTTGAAACCGCGTCTACCACGCGCTTCGAGCTCAAATACAGCACAGATCTGTCCGAGCGAACCCTCCATCTGAAGAGCAAGGCACCTCCTATTGATGTTGATGATTTACCGAATCCTTTGAAGGCTTTCGCCATTCACGTTGCCCCCATTGCAGGCGAAGTAACATATGAGATTGTTGAAAAATTGAAGAGCCACGCTGATGTCTTGTCTCTTGACCCACAGGGGCTTGTGCGACGTTTTGATGAGAGCGGCAACATTTCACTGGGTTCGCTTGCTGACAGCCGCATGTTGGACTTGATAAACGTCTACAAGTCATCGCAAAGCGAAATACAAGCCGTCACAGGCCAAACCGATTTGGTCTCAGCAGTAGAGTCCGTTCACAATCACGGTGTGAAAATAGTCATAGTCACTCTAGGGTCAAAAGGAGCTTTATTGTCTGTTGAGGGAACCCGCTACGATGTTCCAGCATGCGTGCCTGCCAAGCTTGTTGATCCGACAGGAGCAGGAGACGCGTTTATCAGCGGTTTCCTATCCGAGTATGTTAACGGTGAAAATATCCTTCGCTGCGCATGCGTTGGCGCGGCAATGGCCTCCTTTGTTGTTGAAGGAATTGGACCCACATTCTTCGGAGACAAGACGCAAGTTTATCAGAGAGCACGCGAACTCTACGAAAAAGGGATTAAGCAATGATGCCTATTGTATTGCGTTAAATCTTGGTCATGTGAGGAATCGATTTGGGACGAATCGACAAAGGCGTGAAATGCAGCGTGTCCGGCTGCAGTAACGAAGCTGCGCGTTCAATATCAGCTGACAAAGTTAAGACTGCAGGTTTGAAAGTTGGAAACGAGAAACGGGCTTACCTGTGTAAAGAGCATTACAAAGATTTCAAGAAGAAGACAAAGAAAGACAAGCGGCTGGAAAAAATGCGCTTCAAAACATAAGAGGATGACATTCCATGCGAATCTTGCAGCTGCATGCTGATTTTATCGAGTATAAACCAGTTCAGAAAGAAATACCGATTGCTGAAGAAGCTGAAAAGAAGCCTGTCCATCTAGAAGAGCTTGTCGTATTGTTCACGGCAGTTGAAGAAGGCGACGACAAAGCGTCAGCCCAAAAGGCCATCGACGAAGTGAAAGCGTTCCTCGAAAAACTGAAGGTAAACCGCATCCTCATCTACCCCTATGCTCACTTAAGCAGCAACTTGGCCAAACCCACGGAAGCTTTGAAAATAGTCAAAGCTATGGAGGCACACGCCAAAGAAAGAGAGATAGAGACATTTCGAGCACCATTCGGCTGGAACAAGCAATTCACAATCTCAATAAAAGGACATCCGCTCGCAGAACAGTCGCGTCAAATAGGGGCTATAGGAAAAGTAGTCGAAAAAGCTATTGTGCAGAACGAGGGGAAAGAGGAAGAGAAGGTTTCTGAAGCCGCCAAGGCCGAGGAGAAGCTTGAGTCTTTCTGGTTCATTCTTGAGCCAGACGGGAAAATGACGCCTGTCAAAGACTTCAACTTCAAAAACCATGAAAACCTTGAGAAATTCTCCAAGTACGAAATATCCAAGGTCAGAGCCAGTCAGCAGATGCCCCCCCACGTACTTTTAATGAAGAGACTGGAAATAGCTGACTACGAAATGGGAAGTGATCCCGGTAACATACGCTGGTATCCCAAGGGCCGATTGATCAAATCCTTGTTGGAATTGTTCGTTACTGCAAAGATGAGCGAATATGGTGCTATGGAAGTAGAGACCCCAGTAATGTATGACTTCAATCATCCCAGTTTGGCTGATTATTTGAACCGGTTTCCTGCGAGACAGTATTTGCTGAAGTCAGAAGACAAAGAACTGTTCCTGCGCTTTGCCGCATGCTTCGGCCAGTTCCTCATGGTTCATGATGCACAGTTTTCGTACAAGCATATGCCTATGAAGGTTTATGAGTTGACTCGCTACAGTTTTAGGCGCGAGAAAAGCGGCGAAGTCGTCGGATTGAGACGGCTCAGAGCTTTCACCATGCCTGACTGCCACGCCTTCTGCACAGATCTTGAGCAAGCTAAGAAGGAATATGTGACAAGGTTCAAGCTGTGCATACAGATTCTCGAAGAAATAGGCTTATCCAAAGATGATTATGAAGTGGCTATACGTTTCACGAAGGAATTTCACGAACAAAATGAGAAATTCATTAGTTCCCTAGCCAAAACATTCGAGAAACCTGTTTTAGTGGAAATGTGGTCTCAGCCTTTCTTCTATTACAGGCTCAAGTGGGATTTCAACTTTGTTGACAATCAGAACAAGGCGGCTGCTCTTTCAACAGACCAGATAGACGTTGAGAACGCTAAACGATATGACATAAACTATGTTGATGAGAAAGGCGAGAAACATCACCCACTGATCCTGCACTGTTCTCCTAGCGGCGCAATCGAGAGAGACGTTTATGCTCTTCTTGAAAAGGCGTACAAGGACCAGCAGAAGGGCAAATCGCCTATGTTGCCCCTGTGGCTTTCACCGACGCAGATACGGTTGATACCGATATCAGACAAATTCGTAGAAGATGTCGAAAGAATGGGTGAGAAGATAGAAACACATCATATACGTGTGGACATTGACGATCGTCAGATGACCTTGCAAAAGAGAGTCAGAGAAGCAGAAATGGAATGGGTTCCCTACGTTATTGTTGTCGGCGAAAGAGAAATCGAATCCGGCGTCCTTCCAATAAGAGACAGGAAAATTGGCGAAAGACGCAACATGAAGCTCGAAGAAATCATAAAAGAAGTTGAAGAAGCCATGAGAGGCAAACCATACAAGCCGCTTCCGTTGCCGAAGTACCTGTCAAAAAGACCGCAATTCTACGGCTAGCCATGATAGCGAACAGCTTTTCTTTGCAAAAACTATATCAGACCTCAACATGATAAGCTAACTTCTCCAATCGAGGGGAATCATGTTGGAAAGAGAACTACTTGTTTACATAGATGGGCAATATTATCCGAAGTCGCAAGCGAAAGTTTCAGTTTTCGACCATGGCCTTCTATATGGAGACGGCGTGTTCGAGGGAATTCGTGCATACAGTGGTTCTGTGTTCAAGCTGAAGGAGCATGTTGACAGGCTTTACCGTTCAGCGCACATGCTAATGCTCGAAATTCCAATAACGAAAGAGCAGATGATTCAGGCGGTTGTGGAAACACTTCGTAGAAACAACTTGCGCGACTCATACATTCGTTTGGTTGTCACAAGAGGCATCGGCGACTTGGGACTGAACCCGCGGAAATGTCCAAAGCCCACAATAATAATCATAACAGACACCATTTCGCTGCACAAGGGAGGAGCCAAGGAAGACGGGGTAACAGCGATGCTTTCATGGGTTAAAAGAGACCCAGTGGACGCAACATCACATGAGATAAAATCACTCAATTATCTCAACAGCATACTTGCAAAGATTGAGGCTAACATTGCAGGCGTTGACGAGGCCATATGTTTGGACAAGAATGGTTGCGTATGTGAAGGCGTAGCGGAAAACATATTCATATTGAAGAAGGACAAGATATTCACTCCTCCAAGCTATACTGGCGCGTTGCCAGGAATAACAGCAGAAGAAGTTATGAAACTAGCGCAAAAACTGGGCTACGAAGTCAAGGAGAAAAACATCACACCTTTCGAGTTGTTCAACGCTGAAGAGGTCTTCTTCACAGGGACAGCGGCAGAGGTCGTGCCAGTGAGAGAGATAAACAAACGCACTATAAACAGTGGAAAACCAGGATCAGTTACAAAAAGGCTGATGGAAGAGTTCGCGAAGCTGGTCGTTGACCCAAGTCAAGGCGTACCTATCTTCGAATAAGCAGGGTCTTCGTTTATAGAAACTGTTGCATTCAGTCTCTTATTTACTGTTTTTCATGAAGCCTTCTATTGCGTCTAATGCCTGTCTGAGCGTCTCTATTGGTGGAAGGATCACTCCTCGCACGTGTCCAGCGCCGTAGACTGGGTCAAATCCTGAACCATGAACGAAGAGTACACCTGTCTCCTTCAGAAGTTGCAGTGCGAACTCCATGTCAGTCTTCCATCTGGATCCTACTGCATGGATTTTTGGAAAGACATAGAACGCTGCTTCTGGTTTTGCGCAGCTTAATCCTTCAATCTCGTTCAGTCTTTTCCAAGCGTAGTCTCTTCTTTCTTTGAGTTTTCTGACAGTTTCCTTTACGTGATCCTGTGGGCCGTTCAGGGCGGCTACTCCTGCTTTCTGGACTGGGGTGTTTGCGCAAAGTCTTATTCTTGCTTCTTTCTCGATTCCCTGCTTCAGTTCTTGTAGCTCGTTGTTTTTGCTGCAGAAGTACACGTAGCCCAGTCTCCAGCCTGTCATGAGATAGGCTTTCGAGAATCCGTTAAGTCCAATTACCGGGACATCATTCGCCAAATAAGCCGTGCTGACGAGCTTCTTCTCAAATACTATCTGATCATAGATCTCGTCGGATAGCAATGGGAGGTCATGTTCGCCTGCTATGTCTATTATTTCTTTCACAACTTTTTCTTCATAAAGAGCGCCGCATGGGTTGTTTGGGTTTATGACAACGATTCCTTTTGTCTTCTCTGTAATCTTCTTTCTCAGATCATCAATGTTTGGCTGCCAACCGTTTTCTTCGACAGTTTCGTAGGTGACTGGTTTTCCGCCGAAGAATTTGGCGTATGAGATGTAAGGCGGATAAGTGGGTCCGGGAAGAAGAATTTCGTCGCCTGCATCTATGAGCGCGGCCATGACCATTTGGATGCCTTCAGAGATGCCTTCTGTGACGATTATGTCTTCTGTTGAGATGTCTACTCTGTTGACTCTTTTTTCTTTCTGGCTTATGGCTTCTCTGAGTTCTGGTAATCCTTCTGAAGGTGAATAAAAGTTCATATTTTCTTCAACAGCCTTCGCCAGAGCCTGTTTTATGTGTGGCGGCGTCTGAAAGTCGAATGCTACGGGGTCGCCTATGTTGAGATAATAAATCTTCTTTCCTGTTTTGGCAAACTGTTTTGCGTGCAC
>JBGPAV010000073.1:0-5587 GCA_041480925.1 Bathyarchaeia archaeon
ATCTTCATTTTCAATTGCCCAAGTATCATCTTCGTCTATTTACATATTAAACTGGTGTTTGCCTTTTGCGCGCGCGTGGTACCATGCAAGCTTTTTATTCTACGGTGCATGGGGGTGCCGCGCTGATGAAATATGGACGAGAAAGATCATGCTCCTGTCAAACGAAAGGCGATAGGCGTAAACCTTCCCCCAGAAAGTGCAGAAGGTCGCCGGTTCAAGTCCGGTCCGGCCAACCAAACACCGAAAATACTGCGGTTTCCATCGTTGTTCATTGAATTGATGCTTGATAGTTGCGTGATTAGCTATTTCAAGTGATTCTAGAATACTTCACTGAGATTGAAGCCAAAATCACGCGTCTTTTTGAAAGCCCCTGGGCAGGAAATAGCACTACGTTGCGTTTGTTGCTCATTGTGCTTGCACCCGAACGCATTCGAGTGGAAGCTTCTTTTTTTACAAGTCTGTTGTACCATTTACAGAGAGAATAGGACAGAATCATTTTAGTGCACTGTTGGAATGTGTTATTATTTTCAGGGAAAATATTTAGCGTGTGCTAAGTGATACTAATAAAAAGACTTGCGTTGGTTTGAAGATTGATGAATGCCAAAATTAGACCTGTCCGCCCATCAGACCTAGAATCTATCCTCGAAATATCAAAGCAGACGTGGGGTGGCTTTGACTATCTACCTAACGTGATAGGCGAATGGCTCAAAAACTCGGACTCACACACTTACGGCGTAGAAGCCGACAAAAAGCTAGTAGCGCTAGCCAACCTCAGAGTAATTGAAGGCGGAAAGACAGGTTGGATGGAAGGCTTAAGAGTACACACAGATTATCGAGGAAAAGGGTTCGCAAGCTTACTAACCGAATACGTCATAGACAAGGGCAAGAAACAGAAAGTAGATCGGCTTCGGTACACTACAGGAAGTGATAACGAAGCTTCACTAAAGCTGGCGTCAAAGCACGGTTTCTCTCAAATTCTCGAGATGGGCGTGTTCTGGCACCCAAACCTCAAAGTTGAAAGCCCATCTATATTCTACCCTAGCGCAAGAAAGCAAGACCCCCCCAAAGTCTATACTCTACTTCAAGAGAACCCCTCGCTGATTCCAAACAACACTCTTGTTTATGATTGGAAAGCTCTAGATATTTCGCTACAAAGCCTAACGACTATCGCGAAAACTCACAGACTCTGCGCTGCATTGAAGAAAGGTCGAATTGATTCCCTTTCTTTGGCCTATCCACGTCCTCACCGGAAAAGCCGAATCTGGATTACCACGATCTACGCAAAAGAACCCGTTAGCTTCTTTGCACAGCTTGACCACAACATGACTGAAGCTCAGAAAGAAGGCTGCAAGGCGATGATGTGCACTTACCGAACTGAACTCGAAAAAAACCTACTTGACGCTAAAATCGTATCCAATCGACGATGGCGCACACACTTGGTTCTGTTGGAAAGGCTACTTCGTTCAGGAATTGCGACACGTTCCTCCAAGAAGTGCATCAGATTGGCGAGTACGCAAAGAAAGCCAAGAAGACCTAGGAAATAGGGCCACCTTCTGTTGATGGAAATGGACGCAAACACTGGAGATGAATCTCAATTGCCAACCATAGATGCGCCCACTTGCCAGAAAAACAAGAGTTGCGGGAGACGTCTCCACCGGGGGCGTGGTGCAAATTCCACCCACCCGCCACAAATACACTTATGAGAATCCTCTGATGATTTGAAGAGCTTTCTCGAAAAGCTTGTGACTTTGGAGTTTTCAGCTTTCTGCTGGTTCTCTAACATCAGTCATTCATCCTCGATCCAAGCCAGTTCATTGTTCAAAATATCAAGGTATCAGGTCGTGTTCAAGCTTGCCAGTTTGCTTTTCAATAGAAGCAAATGCTTTCCGACTACAATTTCAGACCCAATTCGAGTCTGACTTCCTTCTTCTCAATGTCTTCGTTTGAATAAGCTGCAGTATCGAAACCGATCAATTCGAATCCGAAATTCAAGTAGAAATCAAGGGCAGTGTCGATGTTTGTCTGCGTCTCAAGCACTAGCATCCTTGCTCCTTTTTCTTTCGCGATCTTAACAGCATGATTCATCAATAATGTTCCTATTCCCCGCTTCCGAAACTTTTCTTCTACAAGAAACTCCCAGACTCTCATCCTGTTGTTCCATTTATCATAGCCTAGCTCAATCCAGCCAACCTGCTCATTGCCTAGCAACGCTGCAAAGACTCTAGGCTCTTCAACATGCTCTTCAAAGAGTTTTCCATGATAATTCTTTTCCAACGTCTTCTCAAACGCTTTAAGAGTCAACTCTATTCTCCAGCATTTGGCCACGCGATGAACTGACACATCATAATAATGAGACGTTGAGTGCTTAGATCCAATCTCTCTTTGATACGCGTCCTTTTTCGCGAGTTCAACTATCGTAACATTGCCTTCCTGATTCATCACTATGCCATACCTTGCACAATTCAACCTTGCTTGAGCAATGCGTCCACTACACTATAATACATTATAACATCATCGGCGGAAAAGGTGAAACGGCATGTATTCACATCAAACCAAAACAGAAGAAAGCCAGTTCCGTCTATGGATTCGGAGGAGCTGACCATCTGCCGGACCGCATTCTAACTCGGCGTGCTCTGCTTATTCTTTGCCTGATATGAACCGGCAATATTCATAACTTAGAGGGCCTGCCTTGGTGTTCTCACATGGAAACTCGGCACATTCAAAACACAGTTTGACCCCTTTCTTGAAAGCACATGTGGCTATCCTGCAGAATTCATTGAGCTTCGGCGTACAGCCTGTCTCTCCGCTTGGACAAATTCCTTTTTGCATTCGCGGGCATTTCTCACAAGCGATTCCACATACACCGATTCTCATTCTTTGCCAGCTTCCAGTCTAAACGGTTGTTGCCAAAGTATTAGGGTCTTACTCTTCAGGGTGCGGCCTGTAGTCTTTTCCGATTTCGAAGGCTTTTGCGATATGTTCTCCAAGTTTCCAGTAATTTGAAGGAGCACTGTTTTCAAATATCAGCGGATCGATTTTTCTTATGTCTGGTTTGTTGTCTGTCAGATACTTGCTTTCTGTGTATACTCCAACAATCTCACCGATGAAAAGCTCGCCATGAAATAGTTCTATCGTCTGGGTGAGCCTGCATTCGATGTTGATGGGGCATTCACTTATCATGGGGGCAGTCTTGAGTTCTCCGTAGAATACGGAGAATGCCTTTGATTTGTCTACTTTCGAGCCTGAATATATCCCGCAATAATCAGCCGCCGCGGCCATGCTGGCAGATGGTATGTTCACACTGAATGTTCTGTTTTCGCGTATTCCTTTGTTTGTATGATGCGATTTCTCGGACGATATGCTAATCATATGTGGCTGGTAATCTACGAGGCTAAACCATGCAATCGCTTCGAAGTTAGGTTTCCCATCCACTTCCGCTCCCACAATGCAAACCGGCATAACCAAAGGTGGATGTTCGAGTCTTGTCTTATTCTCTCCCATAATAGTCTCCTGCCCCATCATTCCTGAAACATACAGAGTAAGGCCATCTTGTGATTGCGCTTCGTGAAATTTAAGACTTGGCGCATCGTAGCGAGCCAAGTTTCAAGAAGGAATAGAAAGTTGGTGCGCAAAACGTTTATTCACTTTTGTCATAATTGTCATAAGGCCAATTGTGCGATTGAACGACGTTGACTGAAGACCAGAGAAGAACTAGAACACAGTTTTCAGAATTGTTGTTCTTTCAGCAATCAGATTACTGCCGAATTCTTCTTTTCTTGACCAAGAAGCCGCCCGAGCTACAGGATATCATGTGCTGCTATTTTCTGTGTCGTCTAATTCTTTCTTGTTTTTGCGTTTTTCTGCGCCAGTCTTTCTTCCTCTGCGTCTCAATCAGAGCCCTGCCATAATGAAACTGAGAACCGTCGTCTCCCCGATACTGGCTTATGTTTCTGTAAAACGTGGGATAATCTATTTGTTTCTGTTGAAGGGCAGTGATGTTTTCGTTGAGCTGTTTCTTGCTTTCAGCGTTAATCACCTTGTCAAACGCGTCAGAATAAGTGACGTAAGCAGCATGGAACTGGAAGTCAGAGGAACTGTCTATCATGAGCTTTTCTTGTGGAGGAGATTCCTTAATGCCTGATTCTTCGGTCATGGTTTCCCGAGCTTTCACTGTATTCCAGAATAGCATGTCTGTCTTTATATAGATAGCCTTTGCTGCTCCAGCCGGATGCTATAACAACTGAATGGTGCGGGCGCCGGGATTTGAACCCGGGTCGTCAGCGTGGGAGGCTGATGTCCTACCAAACTAGACTACGCCCGCAGATTCGCGCCACTAGCATGTGGCTTAGGATTTGACATAAACCTTCCGTTCGGCGGAAAAACAAAAAGGGGAAAAAGGGAGTCTATTTGGATTTGGTCATGTGCACGTCTTTGATCAGCACGTAGGGGCTTAGTGATGGCGGGTCGGCTTCTCCCCACCAGTGTACGTGTTGTCTTTCCTTGGAGATTGCTGTTATGTTGCCAAGCATGGTTAGGCAGTTGTCGCTTACTCGCAGGTCCTTCAGTGACTGCTTGATCTCGCCGTTTTCGACGAGGAAGATGCCGTCTCTCGGTATGGTTGAGAAGTCGCCTTTAGCATAGTTCTGGAAGCGTGTGTACCAAGTGTTCGTTAGGTAGAGCCCTTTCTTCACTTCCTTGAAAAGCTCGTCTTTGCTCATGTTGCCAGCATCCATCTCAAGGCTCCAAGCGTTAGGAGCTACCAAGCCTGCGTTTCCAGTTGTTTCTGTCTTGAAGATTTTCGCTGTAGAAGTGTTGTGAAGGTAGCCTTTGAGCACGCCGTGGTCGATGAACACGTTCTCCTTCGCAGGAACGCCCTCATCGTCAAAGACGCGGTTTGCCATGGAATAGGCGCCCGGGTTGTCGCGCATCGACACGATTTTGGGAGCCACGGTTTGGCCCACTTTGTTCACGAAAACGGACATCTGAACCAAGACACTGAAGGCAGAAACCATTTGACCCCAAACACCAAGCGATGATCCAAAGATCAACGGATCAAAGATCACATCGTAAGCACCATCGTCGCCTATCTTTGGGTTCTTAGCCAGCTTCGCAAGCTCACCAGCCTTCGTTCCAGCCCTAGCAGGCTTGAAATCCTTCAACGAGGAACTGCATTCGACACTGTGACCCGAAGCCTCTCTTTGAGCAAAAGCCCGTATGGAAAACTCGATTGCCGATCTGCTATCGACACCAACCGGACCTTCAGAAGAGGCTAAGTAGACATCCTCGAATTTCGTGAAGAGTATTCCTCCGCTGTCGATGTCAGGACCGATTTCCTTCTTGGCCGCTTCCACTGCTTCGAACACGTAGTCCGTTGGGTTTTCCAAGTCGAGCAGCTTCTTGTCAGCTTTAGGTGTGGCGTACTTGAATTTGCCTTTTGCGAACCCTCCGAACATCGGGTTTTCCTTGGAGACCTTTGCCAGTTCCATGAGTTTCGCTAGACTTGCATCAACGTCCTTGAAGTCATGAATCTGCGTAGCCACGACGCGTTTCTTCCAAGCCAGAGACACATCAGTCACATAGTCGTCCC
>JBGPAV010000074.1:0-5539 GCA_041480925.1 Bathyarchaeia archaeon
GATGTAGTAGTGTCTTGAAACTGTATGCCCTCTCGTTTTAAGCAAGCGGGCGATAGTGTCGCCTAGCATGGGGTTTCTGGCTTGCCCAATGTGGATTGGATGAAGAGGATTTGCGCTTGTGTGTTCCACAATAATCCTTTGAGGATTGGATGTTTTGATGAGCCCATATTCGGCATCAAAGTGCTCAACCGACTCAAGCACAAGTGTGGCAAATTTTCCAAGGTCAGCATGAAAATTGATGTATCCTGCGCCAGCAGGTTCAACATGACTGACGAGCGTAAACTTTCCGCTGTCAATAGCCTTGATTACGAGTTTGGCTGAGTCTATTGGCTTCTTCTTGAGTTGTTTGGTTAGTTCGAAGCATATTGAAGAGGCTAGCTGTCCATAATCGGGGTTTGTTGGTTTCTCAAGGGCCAAGTTAGTAATTTCCAGTTTCGGGAAAGCTTTTTTCAGCGCATCCGTCAGGATTTCTTCACATTCGTGTCTGAATTTGTCAAAAGGGTTCTCTGAAGTCATCACGCGTTTGCCTCGTCTAGACTCATTAATCTTGCATTTGTTTAAGGGTCGAGGTTATATTTTAATGTGAAAAACTGATAGCTTAACAGCAGTGGACGATTGACAAGCATGAGGACGAAGATCATATACTCAGAAAAATGTCTTGGTTATGGACAGCTTCATATTGAAGACCCTGAGCGTGTAAGACGCACTGCAGAGATTCTGAAAGGATTAGGTTACGAGTTTCTGGAGCCTCAGTCAGCTTCTGAGGATGACTTGCTAAAAGCGCATGACACAGAGTACATTTGGAACTTGAAGAAGAGTATGGTTGAAGACCCGGACACGCCAGCGTATGACAACATCTTCGAGTTTGCTAGACTCTCGGCTGGTGGAGCAATTCTGGCAGCTGAAGTAGGCGGATTCTCAATCATGAGACCTCCTGGACACCACTGTGGAAGAAACGGTGCCGCTCTCGGGGCGTACACGAGAGGCTTCTGTTACCTGAACAACATTGCGATCGCCGTGAAATATCTGAACAAACCTACGCTCATCTTGGATATTGACGGGCATCACGGAAACGGAACACAGGAGATCTTTGAAGGCGACAGCAAAGTGAAGTATGTCTCGCTTCACAGGGCACCAAACTATCCAGGCACAGGGAATACGAGCGTCGGGAACGCGATCAATTTCCCGTTGTGGGCAGACTGCGGAGATGAAGCATATTTGGAAACGCTGGACGGAGCTTTAAGCGTGGTGAATCCAGACGAGTTTGAAGTGGTGGCGGTCTCGGCTGGTTTTGACACACATGCAGGTGATTTGGCGTCACTTGGATTGACTGAGAAAGGTTACAGGGAGATCGGGAGAAGGGTAGCTAGCTTTAATAAGCACACGTTTTTCGTGTTGGAAGGCGGATACCAAGGAGAAAACAACGGGAAGGATATTCACGCGTTGGTGAAAGCTTTCGAAGCCTCAGTCTAAACAATCCTAGAAACTCTGGCCAAGTTGTCAGGCCTGTTTCTGCTCCGTCTTCTGTTTCTCTTGATGCGTGGTTATGAGCACTACAGCAGCCAAAATTATGGCGGCGGCTAAAGCGCTTCTTAGTGTGAGAGGTTCGCCTGCAAGAGCCCATCCGAGAAACATTGCCACAATCGGATTAACGTAGGCATATGTTGAAACCCTAGTAGGCGTGGTTACCTTCAACAGCCAAATGTAACACGTAAACGCCACAAGCGACCCGAGAACAACAAGGTAAACCCAAGCAATCAAGGAACGCTCAGACACTAAGTCCAGTCTCACTCTGCTCCACTCGCCTACTGTCAAGCTGGCTAAGAGTAGCAGTATTCCGCCTGCAACCATCTCTAACGCAGTGCTCATCAGAGGCGAGCCAGCGGTCTTGGTTGAGCGCGAATACAAGGAACCGTTGGCCCAAAGGAAAGCTCCAAACACGATTATAGCCGCTCCAGCAACATCAACACTGCTCGCGCCTAAACTTCCCACTCCGCCAGCAAGCAAGATCACACCAACGAAGCCCATGGCCAAACCCGCAAAGACTCTAAGGCTAGGCTTGTGTCTGTTCCAAAGCCAATCGGAAAAAGCCATCCACAAGGGCACCGTACCTACTAGGAGACTAGTCAAACCTGAAGGCACCCACTGTTCCGCCCACACTACAGCGCCATGTCCACCTAACAACATTAAACCGCCAACCACGAAGGCTACGCCCCAATCATGTTTTGATTCTCTTCCTCTATCATGCAGTCTCGTCCAAGCGTACAGGATAGTTCCCGCGAGCAGAAAACGGGTTCCCGCCATGAAGAAAGGCGGAAGCGACTCAATGACAAACCGGATGGCGAGATAGGTAGAGCCCCAGATAATGTAGACGGCCAAGAAAGCTGCAGCAACCTTCAACCGCACGCGCTAAGCCTCAGTCAAAAGGCGCATGCGCTGCAATTTAGTTGTTTTGTCGTCCTCTGATGAAAATCGTCAAACCGTTCGTCTTATTCAAACAAGTCACCTGTGGGTTCTTCAAAGTATGGCGGGAAAACCCATTCACCCGCGATTTTGAACTCATTGATGAAGACAAGCCTGTTTCCGTTTGCACAAACACATGAAGAACGGTGAACCTTATCCAGCTTCATCGAAACCTGCAGGCTCAAACGCTTCGCCAAAACCGAATGCAACGTCTCATGCTCTAAAACATTAAGCAAACTATAGATGGAAAACAACTCTTGTCTCTTATGCCAGTAAACATTGATCACGTCCACATCGACGCTGTCAACCCAACCGCCGCCAAGAAATTCTCCACGCTTCGGATTCTCAAGTATCTCTACTTCGCTAGGAACCCTCACGTTGATAGCGGTGGACTCGGCAGACTTTTTCATGTCACTCGCCACTCAATTCGCGATTCACTCTTTTCTGCCTTACGTTAATAGAAAGCGGGCCCGCTGGGATTTGAACCCAGGATCTCCGGCTCCGCAGGCCAGTGTCCTAATCCAGCCTAGACTACGAGCCCTTTTAGAGGGACTAGGACCCCAAATACGAGGTTTTCATTTTGCGGAACAGCTTGCAACCATCCAAATCGGTTACGTACTCGAATCCAGCCTCTATGAGTTCCTTTGCCCCGTCAACGTCTTTTACTACCCTGCAGATATATTCTTCGTTCTGTGGAATAGTAATTAGTTGCGTGTAGCGAAGCGTAGTCTTCAAACTTCTGTGTCCAAGTAGCTTTTGAACATATAGGATGTCTTTTGTTTTCGCGTATTCTACGGATGCTTTCCAATGTCGCAAAGTGTGGAAGTGAATTCCAAGCAGTCTACTATTGCCTAGTTTGTGGCTTACTCTCTTTCGCTGTTTTCTGAATGCTCTACCCAAGTTAAAGTCGTTCTTGTATATCCAGATACGGTCAGATGTTTTTGGAAGATGGCCAAGCATAGTGGCGAGTTTGGTCGAGATCTTGAAGGCTCTGGGGGTGCTCCCTTTCTCAGGGGTTATTCATATGGAATCGTACGTAAGATCGACGTCTGTCCATTTCAGGTTGAACATTTCGCCACGTCTGGCCCCAGTCTCCTTCAGAACCTGCAGAAAAGTTGCCATTTGCTTGCTACAGCCAGCGATCAGTTCGTCTATCTCTTTCTCGGTTGGTATAAAAGGTATCTTGCCGACAGGTTTGTACAGCGGTTTTTCCCAAGTTAAGCCCTGCATCTTCAGAAAGAGAGTGTAGACCTTAACAACGTTCCATTTTCTGCCCTTGCTCCAGCTCTCTTGTTCAGCTATCACTTGCTTGACTTTCTCTTGATCATAGAGGTCTGCTCCTCCCTTTCTCAGCATTCTCAGGATTATTGCGTAGGTCTGGATTGTCGTTTCGGCGTATCCTTGCTTTTTCATGTACCACATGTATTCTATGATTTTTCCATTGAAATCGGCTTCATTGTGTGTTGTTGTGGCTCCCGCCAGCCCACTTTTGGACGGATTTATCACTTCGGTCAAGTTTTCCGACTCTTCTGTCAAGAGTTCGCATACTTGACGCTCAACACCACTCTCATTGCAGTTCTTAAAGTGTGACGGAGGAGTCTTCTGTAACGATGTTCTGTCACTGAAACGATAGTTACAGTCTCGACAAATCCATCTTTGGATGCTCGTGCCATCTTTCAAGAAACGTAGACCGTCCTTGAAAATCCTGCTAGAACCGCATTGAGGGCAACTGACAGTCAATTGCTCTACCCTTGCTCGCCTTTCTCAGCTATCTTAGCCTTTGCTAGATCCAAAATGCGTCTGGCATTAGGAATTGTGTCCGTGTATTCCTGAGCAAACTTAGCCCACTTGATCTGCCAGTCAGGATTGTGTATGTTCCACTGATTCGCAGCTCTCCCGAACTGTACGTTGATATCCTCAAGTCTTTTCTTCTGTTCAAGCTGCTCCTTCGTCAAAGACTCAGTGGCAACAGGTCTAACAACCTTAACGAGTTCAGTTTTATACCGCTTCTTGTAAGCCTCGTACACTTCAGGTCTGATGAAGTTGCCCTGATGCAAGCCTTCATTGATCATCAACAACATAGCCGCGCTCTTGCTGATCTCGAGCTCAGCCTGAACCTTAGAGATCCCCACATAGAGCTCTGCCGGCAGAAACACTGGGTGAATGTGACTGCGTTCACTCAAGAAGAAGCACCTTTCATCAAATCTGATGAGAAGTCTAACGAGTCTGTCTTATCCTTAGAAGTAGTGTAAGATAGATAGCTAGATAGATATATATGGGATAGATAGAAAGAACGATTATTGTTTCTAGATTCTATAGCAAAATCACCCTTGTCTTCGTTCTAGCTCAATGCGGTGTTTCAGATCGGCTTGGATAATCTCCAAGCTTCTTAGAACGTCTTCATAGGAAGCGTCTGCAGGAAAGAATAGAGCAGCCCTTGCATTGGGTATTACCTCCAGTTCTCTGGTGAAGGCTTCCCGGATCTCCTTTGGAATGTACAACACACTTGTGGTCGTGATCTTGGTTCTTAACAAAACCATTTGAATTGCCTCGGACGTCCTGACGGCGCTCTTGTGTCTTATAAGACCGTCGAATGATTCGTCACCAGACTGGTCTTATGACCAATCGCATGATTAGGTAGAGAGATCTTATACACTCTCATACCGTCCCGTTTTAGGACCTTTCGTCAAATTTGACGGAAAGTCTATTTCCAACGGGTTTCTGCAAAATTAGTGGATAGGGAGCCTTCACCAAATTTGGTGAAGCAAAAAACCATCTGTCTCACCAGTTAACTTCTGTCCAGTAACGGTGAACTCATAGGCTAAGAGGGTTTAGTAGATTTATTGTGAACCAAGACCCGTTTTACATTACGTAATAATGTAAAATAGTCCATGCTTTTTGTCTCTCTATCGGATTTTCCTTTGAGGACGAGGACAGACGCGCTATATGTGAGCGCGCCAGCTTGTTGCTAATTCGATCGGTTTGTGTTAATTTCTGCTATCTTGCTAGCATGGTGATGGATCTGGTTTTTTCGGGTCTGTTCAGCCTTAACGCTGTTAGTGCATTTAGAAGCATA
>JBGPAV010000075.1:0-5407 GCA_041480925.1 Bathyarchaeia archaeon
AAGACAATTAAGCATTGGAAAAAACGGAACACTCAGTAACGTTGACGACCTGAGCTTGCAGCTAAAAGAATTGCAAAGCCTGCAACGCGTGTAGGTCGGATGGACATTGTTGTGGGAAACAAGCTGTGAAGAGGCTTGGAACAGAAAGAAAGATCATGCAATAATGAAGCGTATAGCAGTTTCACATTATCACACGAGAGAATGATCTAGTAAAAGAATGAAGAAGAATGGGCAACTGGAGAGAATACGTAAGTGCGACACCGAGGCAGAATCATTTGTCATGAATTGGATGGATAAACATCCAAGAGAAGTTAAGTGAATACTTGAGTTGATGTATTTGGATCGTTTCTGTGCAGAGTTAACGTTATCAGTCGCTGCGGCATAAGGTAAACATGCGCTATCTATAAAAGACAGGTTCTTTTTAGACTATCCTAAAGCTTGGAAAACTATGACCGAAGAATCCGACAATAAAGAATCAACTTTGCTAGAAAAGCTCTTAATCGACAATCCGTCTGACTTCCAATTTCATGCTGCTTATCTCACCTACTCTGAGATCTATGAAAAAGCAGCCAACCCCGAGATCAGAAAACAGCTAAACCAGAACATTACGGCCCTTCAACAGAATCAAATAGACTGCCCAACATTTTACAGGAACATAGATCAATACCGAACCGAAGGCAGCTTCCAACCCAACTATGGCCGAGCTATAATTAAAACACAGAAAAAGCGAGAATGGCGTAGGAAAACGCAGAAACACGAAAGAATTGGCCGACACAGAAAGTAGTTGCGCCAATTATACAGATATTTTGATCAGCCCAAAAGGAATTCATGTGTCTTAATGCTGCATCACAACATATCAAGTTGCCTCAAACAGGTTGAAATACTGCGTGAGATTCCAATCCGTTTAAGAACCCTTGTCTCGGTTAAGCTGGTGGCTTGACTTCATGAAGTACAGAAGTTTCGGAAAGCTGGATTGGAAAGTTTCGGCTCTAGGCTTTGGAGCGATGAGGCTGCCCACAATCTGCAACGATGCTGCAAAAATAGATGAATCTGAAGCAATCAAAATGGTGAGATATGCCATAGATCACGGCGTCAACTATATCGACACTGCCTATCCGTATCATGGAGGAAATAGCGAGGCATTTGTTGGTAAAGCATTGAAGGACGGATATCGCGAGAACGTGAAGCTCGCCACTAAAATGCCAACGTGGCTCGTCAACTCTTGGCAAGACATGGACAAGTACTTGGAAGAACAATTGCAAAGATTGAAGACAGATATTGATTTTTACCTTCTGCATGGCTTAACCAAGGAACGGTGGCAAAAACTTCAAAAGCTGGACGTGACCGGGTGGGCTGAGAAAAAGATAGACGAGGGAAAATTCAGACACGTAGGCTTCAGTTTCCACGATGAATATGACGTCTTCAAGAACATCATAGACAGTTATGAAAACTGGGCACTCTGCCAGATCCAATACAACTATGCAGACTCGGAATATCAAGCAGGCACAAGAGGGCTCAGATACGCGGCTTCAAAAGGACTGGCAGTAGTCGTGATGGAACCAATAGCCGGCGGAAGATTGACCATGAAACCCCCAAAACCGGTACAAGACATGTGGAACATGGCGCAAGTCAGAGGGACACAGGCAGAATGGGCACTCCTTTGGGTCTGGAACCAGCCGGAAGTATCCGTCGCACTTAGTGGCATGAGCGCTATGCAGCAGGTGAAAGAAAACGTCAAAACGGCCAGCCGCTCAGACATAGGCAAACTCACCGGAGAAGAGTTATCGTTCATCGATCAAATTGCAAAGGAATACAAGAAGACAGGCTTCATCGGCTGCACGGCTTGCAAATACTGTTCACCATGCCCTGAAGGTGTCAACATAACCGAAATAATCTCTCTCTATAACGAGTTCTACATCAGAAGCATGAGTGATGAGGTTAAAGCCAAGTATTGGGAACATATAACACCAGAGAGCCAAGCAAAAAGATGCGTAGGGTGTGGAAAATGCGAGGAACTCTGTCCTCAGCAATTGCCCATAAGAGACATAATCAAGAGAGCAACATGGATTTTCGAGCAGGAACTCCCAAAGCCGCAAAAAAATAGCAGATTGTGATCATGTTTAACAAAAAGTGATGCTGGGTTTGAAAGCATGTTAGGTTTTTACGCTCGTTGATTTTTCATAACAAACACAAAAAAACCGAGAAATCCCGAAAACACGTTTGTAGGCTGTGAACCGCTGAATTTGTGCACAGGCAAAACTGATTTATGCTTCAGAGTAGCTCGAACAGGTTGAGGCAAGAGAATGACAGAGAAAGACGATTGGACGAAGGAGGAGATAGAAAAGGAGATCAGCTCTCATACAGCAGTCACCGTCCCAGTTAACATGCACATAAAAGGCCAACAGCGAATCTTGGACTTTACTGAAATGGAGAAAATTCTAAAGAATGCAAAAACAATTTCCTTAGAAGAATGTTACTGCAGAAAAAAATACAAAAAATGCAATGGGCCACTTGATGTTTGCATGAGTATAGACAAAGAAGCAGAGGCATTCATAAGCAAAGGATCCGCTAGAAAGATCAATCTCAACGAAGCTCTGGAAGCATTAGAACGCTCCCACAAAGCAGGACTCGTTCACATCACGTATACACTTGAAGGAAAAGAAAAACCTGAAGTCATATGCAGCTGCTGCTCTTGCTGCTGTCACACAATGAGTGCATTAGTGCGATTCGGAGTGCCCGAAGCAGTCACAGCAAGCAAGTACATATCAGTGACAAACCCAGAAACGTGCATCGACTGCGGCAAATGCGTCCAAAGATGCCAATTCAAAGCGAGAAGCTTAGAAATGGGCGCAATGAAATTTGAAAGCGAAAAATGCTTTGGCTGCGGCGTCTGCGTAACCACGTGCCCAACGCAATCGATTTCTTTAACAGATCGCACAATAAACCAATAGTTACTTCACCTTTCTACAATTAAGAAACAAAGCACAGATCTGCATTTTTTGACTGGCATCGCCAGAAGTATCTGAACGGCGGTTAAAGAAAAAATGGAGATAGGATGCTTGATGCCCTCGCGGTTTACATGTTTTGGAAAATGCCAAACTGGTTGCCTTCAGGGTCTAGAGCTAGTGCCCACCAACCCATTCCAGGAACCTCTGTCTTGGTGACAATGACTTTGCCTCCTAGAGAGGTTATCTTCTTAACGTACTCGTCTACGGATTCGACTGCAATGTAGTTGACTGTCTTGTGTTGTGGATTTTGCTTTTTCATCATTCCGCCGTTTACGCCTGGTCGCAAAGGAACACCCTTCTTGTCCACGGGCACGGTCTCTATGCCCCAATATTCCATGGTACCGGGCATCTTTTCTATTTTCCATCCGAAAAGGCTACTGTAGAATTTCCTTAACTTTTCTACGTCGTCAGCTGGGATTTCAAAATGTACGATCGTATGATCAACCATGTCCCATAACCTTCAATTTGATAACTCTGTGCAGGAATTTAATGCTTTCCAGAACCGCGACGTTCCAGATACGCTTGTGGAAACCTTTAGGACTTGAATCCTGTAACTGAGTGGAAAATTTGCAATAAGGATCAGTGAAAATGGAGCAAAAACTTAAATCGTCTTCCTGTTTTCTCACGCATCAGAGGAATAAGAAGCTTGAACAATCTGAAGAGCAAACAAGCGCAAGGATATCCTGAAAACATAACACGATTGCCAGAAGCGGACATCCAGTTTAAAGGCATTAGAGCATGGATATTACAGGGCGAGAAGCATCAATTGGTTTTCTTTGAAATGGAGCCTTCCGCACAGGTGCCAGAGCACTGTCATGATTATGCACAATGGGGCCTCATGATAGAGGGAAAAATGGAGCTAACCATCAATGGCGAGCCAAGAATCTGCGAGAAAGGTGATGAATACGTCATTCCAGCCCAAGCAAAACATTACGCGAAATTTCTGACCAAATCCAGAGTAATGGATCTCTTCTCCGAGAAAAACAGATACAAAACCAAATCACCCTGACAACCAGATATTGGAAGACATCTCCAGAATCGAAATGCCGAGCTCATGCTTAGCAGGCGGGCGAAATTCGCACACCAAACCATGTTGCGAGGTCCTATGCAGAAAGCGAAAAATACTGGACTAGTGACTGGCTGGGCTCAATAGTTTTCAATATGATGGCGCGGGAGATTAGGTTTATACTGTCGTTTAAGACTGTCAACTCCCCTTTAGCCGTGCTTTCTAGGTTTTTCGGTGTCCAAGAGGCTCTGGCTCAGAAGCCGGGGAAAAATCAGCCTTGGATTTCTCGGCATCTCACGATGCTGAAGCATCCTAGTGAGACTGGACTGCTAGAAGTAGTCGGCTTTGAAAATTTTTCACGACCGACTACTTCTAACCCGAGACAGAGCCCCCACGTACATCCCATAATGCACATTGAATGATTCATAGTAGTGCGGGGGGTGGGATTTGAACCCACGAACCTCTGCAGGATAGGCTCCTGAAGCATTCGCGTCGCTTCATGCGCGACTCTACGCCTTTGACCAGGCTTGGCGACCCCCGCATGTGCCAATATGAATGTTATGTGGAAATGTTTAAGAGTTACTGTACAGTCATCAGTAAAATTGGTGGATATTTATGCCTACGCACGGTTCGCTTTCGAAAGCTGGAAAAGTCAGAGGACAGACTCCGAAGATTCAAGCCACGAAGAAGAGAAGCCCTGTCCCGAGAACCAGAAACAAGCGCAATTATGAGAAGCGGATAATGCTTCAGAGAAAAGCTGGCCAAAACTGGGTTTAAGCTAGCTTTTTTTTCTAAAGCTTTTATTTCTCTTGTTCTAGATTGGAAGCCATGTTAAAGGCTACACTTGTCATTCTAAACGCAAACGTCAGAACATTAAATCTAAAGCAACCGACGACGCAAGCGATAGCCGTTTATGATGACAAGATCGTTGCAGTCGGCTCAAACAAGGAAATCCAGAAACATGTAGGCAAACGCACACAAACCGTAAACGCCAACAGAAAAACAGTGATCCCCGGTCTTGTTGATTGCCATGTTCACATGACAGGATTCGGACAGTTTCTGCAAACATTGGACCTCAGAAACGTCGAATCAATCGGAGAAATCCAGAAAAAACTGACAGAATACTCGAGAAAAAATCCTGGGAAGAAATGGATTTTAGGCGGACGTCTGGACAACGAACGTCTTAAAGAGAAACGTTATCCGACGCGTTGGGATCTTGACAAAGCCGTCCAAGACAGGCCAGTGTTTCTGCTCAGAGTGTGCGGCCACATAGGCATCGCAAACACAAAAGCGCTACAGCTAGCTGGAATAACAAAGAAGACGGCTGTTGAAAGCGGAAAAATCGATCTGGACAAGAAGACAGGTGAGCCGAACGGCGTATTGCAGGAAAACA
>JBGPAV010000076.1:0-5272 GCA_041480925.1 Bathyarchaeia archaeon
AAGTGGTTTAGTTTTAAAACAGTTAGTGATTGCTGATCTGCAGCTATGCACTTTAGTTCACTTTTTTGTGAAGCCTTTGTGAAGTTGATTTTTTAGTGAATGTTTTTGAATTCCTTTTAAGAATTCTTGAGTTTTTCATGCTTCTTCTGTGTGAACTAACCACCCCTTCATTTCTTCTGGAGACACGGGGGCGCCACATGTTTTACTTTTTTTCAAATTCTAAAACCGTAGTGAAGTTAGTTTAGGCAAAGTCTTTGCAAAATCTGCCCGTTTTGCCTTTTCTGTTTCTTTACGGCCTTTTTAGATATGGTGCGTTCACCGCAACACCTATAACATGTGAATTGTAAAGTTGTGAACACTTTGAAGAGATGGGCAGTATAGATGCCTGCAAGAAAAATGCGTGTAGAGCTATTCGACAGCGAAGGCAATCGATACACAATAGCCTTCGAAGGCCAGATAACTAGAGACAAGGCTGTCCGGCTCTTAGATCTAGTAGAACTTCTAGGCGGAGTGCCAAATGAAAACATCAACGCTGAGCAAAAACAAACAATTGTAGATCCGAACCTGTCTAAGTGTGAAAAGGTTCGTATGGTTGTTCAGAAAAACTTCCAACTTATTTGGTTTTCTTCGAAGGACTTACAATCAGCGTATGAGCAGGAGCTCAGGGAACCCATAGGATTAAGCACGGCGGCTACATATCTCTCACGGATGGTCTTGAAAGGCATGCTTGTTAAGGCTGGCGCAGCGAATAGTCTGAAGTATCGTTTGGCTCAAAAGGCCCCGCAAATACAACTCAAACAGCAGATGCCCGTACAGAAAGATTTATCAGAAAACTAGACTCGAGCAGAAACGGCAATCAAAAGTGCAACAATTTTACAGTTGGAGACTACTACACTATCTGTTAAGGGGAGATCGATAGACCAGACTGTTGAAAGAGACTTCTTTGATCTGGAGCGAAAGCCCAAGACCTATGTTAATAATGGCCGAATTGCAGGTCCCATTGAGACCAAGGAAGAGCCACCAGTAAACACGATGGCAGATGTTACCCTAATAAAACCTTTAAAAAAACAGGCCACTTCTCTGGAAGTTTCTTGGCTGTTGACTGCGCGATAAGGACGCTTAAGCGGGCAAACAACTGTAAGTATGCCTCATACATTCTGTATGCGCAATCGTAGAAGGACGCAATGTTAATTGGGGTTATGGCGAGCGAATCTGTACGGCTGTTGAAAATGCACATGTACGCAGGAGTTACCTGCAAGATTTTAGGATTGAAATGGAAAGCCAGACAGCTTTAAATCTTCTCTCGGGCGAAGCATTATTGATATCTGAACCAAAAATAGGGTTCGCAGTACCCATAAAAGTAACACATTATCCCGAATACTTGGAGAGAAGCAGAAGACCAGATTATGACGTCCCTAAAACGCAGCAGCTCTCTAGTAAGGAAAAGCAATTGAGAGAGCTTAAAACACAGAAAAAACCGTCGTTAGAGTAACCTATGATGCTTGATCCTCAACCTTCTTTAGCAGTTTCTCCATTTCCTTCTTGACGCTATATTTGAAAGGAATCTTTCCTGTTTCTCTTTCCAGGTAACCTCCCTCATAGAGTTTCTTCATAAGGCGAGCGGTGTGTTCTCTGCTTAGTTTTACTCTGTCTTTGGTCTCAGGAGCAGTCTTCGGTCCTTCAGAGGTTAACATCTCTAGGACAGATAACTCTGTCTCCGTGAGAGGCGCGAGAGCTTTATCCCTTCTGATGGGGATCACCGCCTCAACATTTGGTTCAGGAGCAAGTGCAAACTGCCTTGCTTGGTTTTCCAAACTTGTGATCTTTGCAGAGATTGAAGATTGTGACGTGGTGACATCACACACTTTTTTGTCAACCTCATCAAGTCTCGTCAACATTTTGTCTCTTGCTTCCAACACTGAAGTGACTTTAGCTTCCATTGTCCGAACTACCTTAACCGCCTCATCTGCTTTCTTTAGAGCACTATCGCTCTTCGACGAGAGGGCTTCCATTTTATATGCGACAAGTGCAATCTTCTCGGCTTCATTTCTAATCTGCCTATTGAAGCTTAGAACAATGTCTTTGACAGCGTCTTTTGCTTTCTCATAATCTCTTTTCGCTTTACGTAGCAAACTGTAGCACACACCCGCCATAATAGCCGTAATTCCAAGCAAAATTCCTACAAGTGCTAGAAGATACTCCATCTCACGAACTCCTGTGATTTCGACGTGATTATATGTGGCACTGCCACTGTTGCATCACACATCACAATCTCATGATATTCCATTTAAATCTTATGGTCTCTTCCATTAGGCCATGGTTCTATGACGTCACATGTCACAGTTTCCGTGAAAGTAAAGCCAACTCAACACATGATGACTCTTTCTTGAATCTTCTCATTTTGGGCTTTGTTTTGATAAAAAAGCGATTTATACCCTTTTCCAGACGGTGCTCTTCTCATGTCACACTTTGCGTTTTTTTGCGTGATTTGTGACATCACGTCATGCCTTCTGATGGATTGGAAAGCTGTTTTAGGCTCGTTTCAAGCTCTTCTCTGATCATTTCTATGACTTTTAGATGGTCACTCAGTTCTGCATTCTTATTTGGTATGTCTTTGTATGCCTCCACGTATGTATGCAATTTGTTTGCCACCTCAAGGTACGGGTCAAGAGTTGTGTCCTCGAATACTCCCAAATAGCCCAGAAGCAAGACGGTATAGATTGATTTTATTACGTTATCCTTAGCCTGTTTTAATGTCCTATTGAACGCACCGCGGCTTATTTGTGCCTTTGTTAGCCTTAATTTGGCTTTTTCATCATATTTTAGCTGTTTGCCTGAGAAATTCTCTGATAAAATGTCAATGAGCAGTGTTTCAAGCTGCGTTCGCGTTAAATGGCTATTTTTAGCAAGTATTGCCACAATGGGGTCACTAACTGAGCCCTGCAACCATGCCTGAACGCTTTCTTTTAGCTTCAAACTTCGACTCCCCGGATTATGCTGAATGGATACGGTTCTGTATACAGGCTCCGCTTTTAAGACTGGCGCCTTTATGCGAGAAAGCACACGTTACAGGCACAAACGATTTATTGCATGTCTGCATTTGCTTAATGAGGAGAATAAAGTGAATTCACCATTCGGACCAGCAGAAAGACTAAAATGGATAAAGCCGTCTGGAATACGCCGTTTCTTCGCAATGGCTAACGAAATGCCGGATTCCATCAATTTAAGCATCGGGGAACCCGATTTTTGCCCACCGAAAGAAGTTCTGAACGCAGGTTGTGAAGCAGCAAAGGAAGGTAAAACTCACTACGAACCAACGAATGGTATTCCCGAGTTGCGTGAGGCGTTGGCTCAGAAAGCCTTCAAAGAATACGGCTTGAAGTATGACCCAAGCTCTGAAATACTGATTACTGTGGGTGGAACCGAGGCAATTTTCTGTGCACTCTTCGGTTTGATAAATCCTGGTGACGAGGTTCTCGTTCCCAACCCGGGATTTGTACTCTATGAGCCAGGGGTTCGACTTGCAGGCGGTGTGCCTATTTCTGTTCCACTCTTGGAAGAAAGAGATTTCAAGGTAACACTGGACGATGTGACGTCGCTAATCACAGACAAGTCACGCGCGATAATCCTGAATTATCCAAACAACCCCACAGGCGGGGTTCTGTCACATAGTGACATGGCAGCTTTGGCAAAGGTTGCAGTTGAACATGACTTGATCGTGATATCTGACGAAGTGTATGAGAAAATGATCTACGACGGACTGAAACACCATTGCGCGGCAACATTGCCTGAGATGCGTGAACGCACACTAGTTGTTTCCTCTTTCTCGAAAACTTACGCTATGACTGGCCTGCGGATCGGATATGTCTACGGTCCTAAAGAACTTATTTCAGCACTCTGGCTTGTGCATCAATACACAGTGGCTTGTGTAAACAGCATCTCGCAATATACCGCGCTGAAGGCGTTAAAGGTGCAACAAGACTTTGTCAAAGAGATGGTTAAAGAGTTTGACAGGCGACGGCACCTTGTCCATAAAAGACTTAATGAGATCAGAGGTCTCCATTGTTCATTACCTAAAGGAGCTTTCTATGCTTTCCCAAATATTAGAGAGCTGGAAAAATCCTCCGAAGAGTTTTCAGAATTTCTAATAAAAAAGGCTCATGTTGTCACTGTTCCAGGCTCAGCTTTCGGCAAATATGGTGAAGGATACATCAGAATTTCCTATGCGTCTGCTTATGAAAAGCTGGAAGAGGCTTTAAACCGAGTAGAAAGAGCAGTGAAAGAGATCATGTGAAGAAAGTTCTACAGTTTTTCCGCGCTTTCCTTCATCTTGTCAAAGATTTCCGGTCGCAAGTCTCTCAAAGTAGGCACAAACGTTTCAACAGGTCTCATATCTGAATAGTCTATTTCGCCTACGACAAAGTCTTCTTCATCATACTTCGCTTTGGCTATAACTCTTCCCTGCGGTCCTGCTATTCTGCTTCCTCCCCCAAACTGTAGGCCGTCTTCAATGCCGACTAGATTCACGTATGCCATGAATGCAGTATTTTCTATAGCCCTTGCTGATATCAAAGTTTCAAAAAATGTACGCCTTACTGCAGGTGAAGCGGAGATGCAAATGATCAGCTGTGCGCCTTCTAGCCGCGTTAGTCTGCTCACTTCTGGGAAGAAGATGTCATAACATATGATCAGACCGATCTTTCCTAGGTTCGTGTCAAAGACTGCTGTTTGATATCCTGGACGGAAATATCTTTTTTCTTCGAATACGCTGTGTGTTGGTAGATACATCTTGCGATATTTGCCGATGAAGCCTTCTGGCCCTACGAGAACCGCTGCATTGAAGATTGTGGCCTGAGTTTTTTCGCTAAGCTCAGGCATTCCGAAAACTATGTATGACTTGGTCTTGCGAGCTATTTTCTCTATCGCAGTTGTTGAGGGGCCAGGAATAGTTTCAGCCAGTTCGTAAATCTGATCTCTAACAACATAGCCTGTTAACGAGAGTTCTGGGAAAATCACGATATCTGCGTTATTCGTTTTTGCAGCCGTTACTGCTCTTTCGATTGTTTCCAGGTTTTTGGTCTTCTCTCCTACCGTACAGCTGATCTGCGCTAGTGCTACCTTGAATTTCTGCTTCATTTTTGCATCATCCTCTTCTGAGTCTAAAATCTGTTCCCACTGTTCTGTATTCAAGTTTAGTTGTTAATAGCATGCGCCTTTTGTGTTCGGCTCCCAGCCATCTTTGTTTTACCTTCTTTATGATGCTGGTCTTCAT